>NZ_JBEFDG010000032.1:0-97631 GCF_040137905.1 Corticimicrobacter sp. | reverse complement strand
GCAATATGCCGCGCTGCAGGATAGCGAGCGCCTGACCCGGACCATCGTCGATGCCGCCCCGGTAGGCCTGTGCCTGATCGACCGCAACAGCGGCGTTCCCCTGGTATCCAATGAGCAGGCCAGGCAATGGATGAATGCCGAGGACAGCCAGTGGCGCCTGCAGGCATTGCAGAACCAGGAGCCAGGACAGGAGCGCACGCTGCGCGATGGACGCAGCATCCTCCTCAAGGTCGTTCCCATGATGCATCAGGGCCATGAGGTCGCCCTTTGCGCCATGAATGACATCACTGCGCTCAAGGAAGTCGAGCGTTCGCTGCTGACCGCCAAGCACAAGGCCGACTCAGCCAACAAGGCCAAGACCGATTTCATTGCCACCATGAGCCATGAGATCCGCACCCCCCTGTTTGGCATCATGGGAACACTGGAGCTGCTGTCACTGACCGAGTTGACGCAACGCCAGCGCCAATACCTGCGTACCATCCAGCTTTCATCGGGCACCCTGATGCGTACCATCAGCGAAACCCTGGATCTGGCACGCGCCGAAGCCGGCCACGAGAAACTGCAGATTTCCGATCTGTCACCTGTCGACCTGCTCAACAGTGTCGTCGCCAGCTACGCCGATCGTGCACGCGCCAAGGGTATCCTGCTCTATGGCGTGGCAGACTGCCGTGTTCCCCAACGCGTGGCAGGCGATGAACTGCGGTTGCGCCAGATCCTCAACAACCTGGTCAGCAATGCCATCAAGTTCACACTGGGCGGGCACGTTGTACTACGCCTGCGGATACTCGACATGGACGACAGCCAGGTGACACTTTGCTTCCAGGTGGCGGATACCGGGATCGGCATCCCCCCCGAGCATCAGCACAAACTGTTCGCACCTTATTACCAGGTGGAAAATCGGACACAAGGCGGTGACAATCCGGCCGGCTCCGGGCTGGGCCTGTTCATCTGCAAGCGGCTGGCCAGCCTCATGCACGGCACCCTGTCCGTGGTCAGCACGCCGGGGCTGGGTACCAGCATCGACCTGCGCGTCTCGCTGCCGCTGGGTACCCAGCCTGCCAGCCAGTTCCTGCAACCACGCACCGTCTATGTCAGCGGTGCCATCCAGGAAACCGTGCTCAACCTGTGCGACTGGCTCAACCTGTGGGGCATCAATGCCTTGCCGTTCCAGCCCGGTGACGAAGCACAGGCCAAGGGTGCACTCCTGCTGTCGGCCTGGCCGCTGGCCACGCCGGCCCCGGACTGGCAAGGCCAGCGTCTGGTGATGTCGCCGCCCGGGCAGATTCCCGATGATGCCACCAGCCCCCTGATGCACTACTGCAACGCCTATGATCTGCAGGACCTGAAGCGTACGCTGCTTCTGCTGCAGGAGCACCAGCCACAGCAGTCACTCAACCCGGCCCGGCCTTTCGAGGCCAGCCTGGGCCTGCGCGTGATGGTTGCCGACGACAACATGGTCAACCAGCGCATTCTGTCCGAACAGCTTGCGCATCTCGGCTGTACCGTCCTGCTGGCCAAGGATGGCCAGTCGGCGCTGCAGCAACTTGAGCACGAAGAGGTAGACGTGGTACTGACCGATATCAATATGCCCATCATGGATGGCTACACGCTGGCCAGCCGCCTGCGTTCGCAGCAATACAAGGCACCGATCTATGGCGTCACCGCCAGTGCCATGTCCGACGAGCGCAAGCGCGCCCGCGACTGTGGCATGGAAGACCTGCTGCTTCGTCCGTTGTCAATCAATACACTGCACGATACACTCCAGGCTGCCATCGTGCGCGGGAGAGCCTGATATGCGATACCCCTACCATATCCTTGTCCTGGAAGATCACCCGCTGCAATGCGCCCACGTATGCGACATGCTGGAACAGGCCGGCTTTGCCCAGGTCGACACTGCACACAGCGGCACCGATGCACTCTCGCGCATCGGTCATAGCACCTACGACCTGATCCTGCTGGACCTGAACATGCCGGATATGGACGGCATGCAGTTCATCCAGGAACTGGCAGAGCACTATCCCGATATCCTGATCGCCATCACCAGTGCCTGTTCACCCCGCATGATGGACAGCGCCAGCCATATGGCCCGCAACATGAACCTGACGGTCATCGATTGCTATGCCAAACCCTTTACCGCCCTCGATGCGCAAAGCCTGGGCAAGGCGCTCGAACAGCGCAGCCATCACCCTGCTGCCCCCCCGGCATTGCCAGCAGAGTCTCTGCCGGCAATGACATCAGCCATGCTCGATGCAGCCTTGCATACCCACCAGATAGAGCCCTGGTTCCAGCCCAAGTGCTCGCTGCGCACCGGCAAGATCGTCGGGGTCGAGGCCCTGGCCCGATGGCGTCATCCCGATGTCGGCCTGGTATCGCCGGGCGTCTTCCTGCCCGCCATCACCGAACATGGCAAGGATCATGCCCTGCTGATCCACATGCTCGGCGGTGCCCTGCAGGCCTACCGGCGCTGGGCCACGCAGGGCTGGCGCATTCCGGTATCGGTCAATCTCCCCACGCATCTGCTCGACGATGCCACCCTGCCCGATCAGTTGCACGCGCATGTCATTGCCTGCGGCGTACCTGCCGAAGATGTCACCTTCGAGTTGCTGGAAAGCTCCCAGACCGTCGATCCGGGTCTTTTTTTCATGGGAGCCGGCCGACTGCGGCTCAAGGGGTTCGGGCTGGCCCAGGACGATTTCGGCATCGGCTACAGCTCCATGCACAGCCTGACCGCCGTGCCCTTCACGGAACTCAAGATCGACCGTGCATTTGTATCAGGCGCAGCCGTCACCGGCACGCTGGCAGCCGCCACCATCACGGCCATCATGCTGGGCAAGGAGCTCGGCATGAAAGTCACGGCAGAAGGTGTGGAATCGGCGGAAGATCTCGAATTCCTGCGCAATGCGGGTTGCGATTACGTGCAGGGCTTTTTGATTGCCAGGCCCGCACCGGAGTCGGAACTGACGGCCCTGCTGGACCGAGAACTCTGCCCCTCGAGTACCACTCACATGCACTGACGAGGCACTGGCAGCCGCTACCGCCATGAATTCAGGCCATGCCCAGGCGTTCACGCCGGTAGCTGCCATCCTGCACACTACGGCACCAGTCCAGGTTGTCCAGATACCACTGTACCGTCTTGCGCAACCCGGACTCAAAGGTTTCCTGCGGCCGCCAGCCCAGTTCACGCTCGATCCTGCCGGCATCAATTGCATAGCGCAGGTCATGGCCAGGCCGATCCTGAACGTGCGTGATCAAGCGGGCATGCGGCACCACGGGTGAGTCAGGATGCAACTCATCCAGCAAGACACACAGCGCCCGCACGACATCGATATTGCGCTGTTCATTGTGGCCACCGATGTTGTAGGTTGCACCGGCCTCGCCGTTCATGAACACGGTATACAGTGCCCGCGCATGATCCTCCACGTACAGCCAGTCCCTGACCTGCTCCCCCTGCCCATAGACCGGCAGGGGCTTGCCCTCCAGGGCGTTGAGGATCATCAGCGGAATCAGTTTTTCCGGGAAATGATAGGGACCATAATTGTTGGAGCAGTTGGTGATCAGGGTCGGCAGACCGTAGGTTCGGCGCCAGGCCCGCACCAGATGATCCGAACCTGCCTTGCTGGCCGAATAGGGAGAGCTGGGATCGTAGGCGGTTTCTTCTGTAAACAGCGAGGCCGAACCTTCTCCGAGGTCGCCATAGACCTCGTCCGTCGAGATGTGATGGAACCTGAACGCAGCCTTGCGCTCCGTTGCCAATCCTGACCAGTATGCGCGGGCCGCCTCCAGCAGCGTATAGGTACCGACCAGATTGGTCTGGATGAAAGTGCCGGGACCGTCTATGGAACGATCGACGTGCGACTCAGCGGCCAGGTGCATGATGCCGTCCGGCTGATGCTCATGCAGGACACGATCGACCTCTGCCCGATCACAGATATCGACCTGTTCGAAGGCATGCCGCGCATCGGTGCGGGCAGCCGCCAGTGAAGCCAGGTTACCGGCGTACGTAAGCTTGTCGAGATTGACGACGCTGTGATCCGTATGGCTGATCAGGTGGCGCACCACGGCAGAGCCGATAAAACCGGCACCGCCGGTCACAAGGATTTTCATGGCGAATCACGCTATAGGCTGGAAGCAGGCCAGTATATAGCAGCATACTGGTTGCACGACCCAACCGGCCTCGACATCCATGACACTGGCCAGGCGTCAGGGATCGATGCTGCGCAGGCGCATCACCCTGCCTTCCGCCTCGATGTTATGCCAGGGTGAAGGTACGACACGAGCCTGCCCCTCACGCATCCCCTCCAGCCACGACGCATTGACATCCATTCCCTCGGCGACGGCCTGCCACCGCTTGCCATCAGCTTCCTGACTGAATACCGTGACCTGTCCCCAGTGCTTCTGGTCGACGATCAGCATCAGATCGGTACGGCCGTCGCCATTGAGGTCTGCGGGCCAGAGCAAGCACTCCTCGCGACCGTCCAGGCAGGTCTGCTCCGTTCGTGTCTCCGACAGGGCGCGCAATGCAGCAACCAGCTCCGCGGGAGCACCGGGCGGCATTGCCACGGGTCCCGGCAGGACCTTCAGGGCAGCCAGCACCTCCTCATCCGAGCGAACGGGCAGTTCCTCGACGGAAGCCAGGCCACGATTGACCTGCATTTTGCGCGCCAGCCTGGCGATCTCTTCGTCGGCCAGCGAGCCGGTCCGCTCGGCCAGTTGCGTCAGAGCCTGCTGTCCGTAGCGACCGCTCTGCTCCAGCAGCATGTAGAAGTCGAATTCGTTGGGCTTGACCTTGCCCCGCTCAAGCCGGGCCACCTGGCTATCGACCGCGATGCGGGAAGGATCGAGTACCGGAGACAGCAACAGCACCAGTGCGACACACATCAACAGCGCCGCCACGATGTTGGTTCGTGCCACGCTCCAGAACCAGCGCCGACCACGCTGCCACAGGCTGGCGGCATAGCCCGCCACATAGACCACGGCAAGCAGCAGCACCAGTACCGCCCAGATGCGATCACGCGTCCAGCCATGCTGATCGATGCGCAGATACAGCGCCCAGGCAGCCAGGGCTGCGGCCAGGACCAGAATCAGCCAGAGCCAGCCCATGATTTTGCGCACACTGCTGCGAAAAGGCTCTTCGCCCACGCCATCCTGCCAGGCCGTATTGACGAAATGCACGGCCAGTGCGATGAACCACAGCATGAAGAGCGCGGCCTTGTTGGTTTCCAGCAAGGGCGCGATACCGGTAAACAGCATCGCCACCGCCCATACTGCCGCCAACAGCAGCAGCAACGGCAGGAAAACCTGATTGAGCGACAGCCAGAAGCGGCGCAGCGTGACCAGCACCTGGCTGCGTGCCAGCAGCAGGGCGACTGCGCAGCCAAACACCATCATGCTCAGGGGCAGGATGACATAACCTTCGAAGGCATGTCGCACCAGATCCTTCAGCCCCAGTATCCCCAGCAAACCCAGGCCGGCACCGAAGACTCCCCAGAAGATACCCGTCAGCACCACCGCGAGCACGGTCATCAGGCCATTTCGCCAGGCCGTTTCAAACAGTGCGGCATACGACCAGCGTGGCACGCGCCCCTGCCAGTGCACATGCGCCAGCAGGGGAATCAACGTGAAGCCCAGGATGGCGTAGAGCAGCCCATTGGAAAGATACGATTCGAAGCGATGGTAGATCACGTCTCTATCATTCACCCAGCCGGCATGCGCACCCAGCAGGGCCAGCAGGATTGCCATGCCGACCACGATGCCGATACGCCGCCGGGCACCCAGACCTGGAATGTCCTGGGTCAGGTACAGGCTCAAAGGCACCGCCAGCACGACATTGAGCAGAGCGACGAACAGGCTGGGGGACAACGTCTCTCGCAACCATGCACTACCATCGAACAGGAACCACAGCAGCAGTCCCTGCAGCAGGCCTGTCAGGCCAAACAAAAGCCACGGTGGACGGCCTGTCTCGCGCACGACCGGCACGGCCTGTGTATCGGCTATCACCATGTCACGCCCAGCCCCATCGAATAACGGGTTTCATTGAGATCCTCGACTGCACCCGACACCGTGTGTTGCGATACTTTGGTGTAGAGCGAGGCCCAGTTGGTCACGTTGTAGCGCATGCCCAGTTCGGCATTCAGGCTGTAGTTGGCATCATTGCCCAAAGGCCGATAGGCATCGCCATTGGTAAACAACTGCCATTGCCGTCCACTGAAATAACGCGTGTAGTTCCAGCCGACACCCAATGCCTGGAACTCGGCATCACCATCATTGCGATAGCGGTAACGGGTGTGCGCCAGCAGACCTGACAGCGAGAACGCCCCCAGTTCATCGTCCCAGAACTGGTAACCGGGGCCCAGGCCGAACTGAGTCTGGTGCGTCAGGTTTTCGATATAGTCCTTGTTGTAGCGGACCCGCCCCTGCACGAACATCTTTTCCGACAGGAAGCGATCGAGCGCATAGCGACCACCGTAATTATGCGTTCTGACGACATCGTCCTGCTCCTTGCGGGCAAAGTCCAGCTTGAGACTGTGCCGCCACCAGCCGTGCCGGGCCTGGGTATCCAGCGCAAACAGCATGTCCTTGGTATCGTTGGTGGCGCGTGTGATATTGCCTGCAAGGTCGAAGGAACCATCCAGCGACCAGTCACCCAACAGCGGATGGGGACGCACGATACGCTCGATATCGCCCAGTGCGACTTCGTATTTTTTCCAGCCTTCGACCGACTGCGCCATGCCTGGCTCATCGGTCGGTTCCAGACGAGCTTCATAATCAATAGGCAGCCCGGGCATACGCAGCGCCATGGGATCATCTGTCTCGATTTGTGCGACCTGGTCCCACTTGATGGTGACCTCGCCCGCATAACCGGTTTCCAGCACCAGTTTTCCTGCATCCATCAACAAGACGCGACCCGTCAACCGATCACCATTGGACAGTACGACCGTATCGGCCTGCGCCTGCGTCCATGCCAGCGCTGCGCATGCAACCATCAGACTGACGGTGCGGGAAACGACAGAATGCATCGTAGTCTTGCCTTCGACAAATGAAAATTGAAATCGTATCGCCAAACGGCGATGCTCCGGAACCGGATTAATGTAAGCAATCCCTGCCCGAAAGCAGGTTGTCACGCCTGGCCTGCCGTACAGCGGCCATGGAGACAATCCACCATCCAACGGCATGCGCACGTCTTCTGCGAAGACGCGTTCTGCATTAGCATACGGGTTTTCCCGGATTCTACTCCTGCCAGGCTGCCCATGCTGCTCTACGTTCTGTATCTGATCGCCATCGTCGCCGAAGCGGTGACTGCCGCACTGGCGGCCGGCCGTCGCAGCATGGACTGGGTTGGTGTCTGCCTGCTGGGGTGCATCACCGCGCTGGGCGGCGGCTCGGCGCGCGACATCGTACTGGGCCACTACCCCTTGACCTGGGTCGCCCATCCCAACTATCTGCTGCTGACAGGTGGCGCGGCGCTGCTGACCATCGCGCTGGCACGCTTCATGCACCACCTGCACAAACTGTTCCTGCTGCTCGATGCCATCGGCCTGGTGGTCTTTACCGTGATCGGCTGCAATGTGGCATTGGAAATGGAACTGCCCTTCGTGATCGTGATCGCTTCCGGCATGATCACAGGCTGCGTGGGCGGCGTGCTGCGCGATGTGCTCTGTAACGATATCCCGCTGCTGTTCCGCAGCGAACTGTATGCAACGGTCTCCGTGCTGACCGGCATCATGTATGTCAGCGGCCTGCAACTGGGATTCGACCACAACATCGTCATGATCGTATCGCTGCTGTCAGGGTTGCTGCTGCGCCTGCTGGCACTGCGCTTTAACTGGAGCATGCCCAAGTTCATCTATTCCCGGGACGTGCACTGACGCGCCCGGCGGGAGGGGCCGGCCGGCCCCTCCTTTCTGTTCCTTGAACGTCCCAGTCAGTCCAGCAACCGGTCTTCGCTGCCTTCGCGGATACGGCTCGGCAGGCCCATGCCATTCATCAGCCGGATCAGCGGCATCGCCGGCAGCTCTTCCACATTGGCCATCCGTCGCACATCCCACTCGCCCTGCGCAACCAGCAATGCCGCCGCAACCACCGGCACACCCGCCGTATACGAGATCGCCTGACTGCCCACCTCGGCATAGGCATCGGCATGATCGCTGATGTTGTAGATAAAGACTTCCCGCGCCTGGCCATCCTTGCGCCCCTTGACCAGATCGCCTATGCAGGTCTTGCCCTGGTAATCAGGTGCCAGGGAAGCAGGATCCGGCAGAATGGCCTTGACCGCCTGCAACGGCACCACAGCCTGGCCGCAATCGAGGCGTACCGGTTTTTCAGACAGCAGGCCCAGATTTTTCAATACAGTGAACACATTGATGTAATGTTCGCCAAAGCCCATCCAGAAACGGATATTGGGCACATCCAGGTTCTGCGACAGAGAATGCAGTTCATCGTGGCCGGTCAGGTAGGTCGTCTGCTGGCCCACTACGGGCAGGTCGTCGGTACGCTGCACCTCGAACATGGCATTCTGGACCCACTGACGATCCTGCCAGGTCCAGGCACGGCCGGTGAATTCGCGAAAATTGATCTCGGGATTGAAGTTGGTGGCGAAATACCGGCCATGACTGCCGGCATTGACATCGATGATGTCGATGGAGTCGACCTCATCGAAATAGTCCTGGCAGGCCAGTGCAGCATAGGCGTTGACCACACCTGGATCGAAGCCGATCCCCAGCACCGCCGTCACGCCCTGCTGCTCGCAGGCATCGCGGCGCTTCCACTCATGGTTGGCGTACCAGGGCGGTGCCTCGCAGATCTTGTCGGCCTCCTCGTGGATGGCCGTATCGAGGTAGGCCGCGCCAGTCTCGATGCAGGCCTGCAGCACGCTCATGTTGACGAAGGCGTGACCGACATTGATGACGATCTGGGCACCTGTGCTGCGGATCAGGGCTTTGGTGGCCTCCACGTCCATGGCATCGAGCGCATGCGGCTCGAGTACACCCGGGACCTTCATGGCATGCTTGTGGTGCACGCTGTCTATGATCTCCCGGCACTTCCGGACATTGCGGGACGCAACATGGATATCCCCGAGGACATCGTTATGCTGCGCACATTTGTGCACCACCACCTGACCGACGCCACCCGCACCGATGACCAGAACGTTCCTTTTCATTTCGTCACTCAACCCCCATAGGAAAATTTACGCCTCAGGAAAGGCTCTCAACATAGTCTTCATACGAAAATGATTTGATCGGATCGATCCTGCCGTCGAGCCGGCGGATCGCAATGGACGGCATGTTCACACCGTTGAACCAGTTTTTCTTGACCATGGTGTAGCCGGCGGCATCCTGGATCGAGATCCGGTCCCCGACCCGCAACGGCTGTTCGAAAGAAAACTCACCGAAGATATCGCCCGCCAGGCAGGATTTGCCGCACACCATGTAGCGATGGTCGCCACGATCAGGCTCGATACGGGCCGGCAGACGATAGATCAGCAGATCCAGCATGTGGGCCTCGATGGAACTGTCCACGATGGCCAGATCCTTGCCGTTGTGCAGCACATCCAGCACCGACACCTCCAGCGTAGCAGCACCGGTAATGGCAGCCTCGCCCGGCTCCAGGTAGACCTGCACGCCGTATTTTTCGGAAAATGCCCGCAATCGCGCGGCAAATGCTTCCAGGTCGTAGTCCTCGCCGGTGAAGTGAATGCCGCCACCCAGGCTGACCCATTGCACGCGTGACAGCAAATGCCCGAAGCGGGCCTCGATGCCATCGAGCATCTCGGCAAACAGGGCAAAGTCTCGGTTTTCGCAATTGTTGTGGATCATGAAACCCGACACCAGGTGCATGACTTCCTCGACACGGGCGGGATCCGCCTCGCCCAGCCGGCTGTGCTGGCGCGCCGGGTCTGCCAGCACATACGGAGAATTGCTGACCTGGGGATTGAGCCGCAGGCCACGCATCACGTGGCACGAAGCCTGCTCGAACCGCTGCAACTGACCGAGGCTGTTGAAAATGATCTTGTCGGCACAGGCTACCACTGCATCGATTTCGTGGTCTGCGTAGGCCACGCTGTAGGCATGTGTCTCGCCACCGAACTTTTCGCGCCCCAGGCGCACCTCGTACAGCGACGACGACGTCGTGCCATCCATGTACTGCGACATCAGGTCGAAGGCAGACCAGGTGGCAAAGCACTTGAGTGCCAGCAGCACACGGGCACCGGACTGCTCTCGCAGCCAGCGCATCTTGTCGAGATTGCGCAGTAGCTGCTGCTCGTCGATCAGGTAGCAGGGAGTCTGCAGGTCGGAAGAATGCGGGATGGGCATCGGGTATTTGATCCTCGGGGTAATACAGCCATGGCATGCCGCCATCAGATGCGGTAAGTCATGGCCTTGAGTTCGTCCAGAATGGCGGCGCGCATGTCAGAGGACTGGTCAGAGCGGATAGGTTTGCCTTCGACCAGGTCGGACAACCAGAGCCCGTCTGCCGCCAGCCGCACGATCCAGGCGGTCAGGGCCGAATCGGTCGCCGTATGCTCCGACAGCCGGGCCTCGATCCAGTGCTGCCAGCGCTCACGCAGCTGTGGCTCGGCAAACAACATGACCGACAGCACGGCCCAGCGCTTGGCATGGTCGCGGGCCTTGAGGTTGGACATGACTTCCAGATAGGCCCGCACGAAGTGCCCGCGCGGTTCTGGATCGCGGACAATGGCCTTGGCGATCTTGCGTTCCAGGCGAACGAGAAACTCGTCGCACATGGCTTCGAGCAAGGCGCGCTTGCTGGGAAAATGATGCAGCAAGCCACCCTTGCTGACACCGGCCTGGCGCGCCACGGCATCGAGCGTCAGGCTGCTGAGTCCTTCCTCGACGGCCACACGGACCGCCTGGTCAAGCAACTGCCTGCGCACGATCCCCGGTTGTTTCTTGCGGTGATGAGCCATCGACATGACCCGAAAGATACCGACTGGACGGTTTCATGTCAACCGCAGGCCCACACGCTCGCCGAAAAAATGGCATACTGGGCAGTTGCCGGGCAACTCATGCGCACGTCCGGACTGCGCTTTATCCCTACCATGCATCTCGAACTCATTCTCCTGCTCGTATGCACCGGCCTGTTCACGGGCTTTGCTGCGGGCCTGCTGGGCATTGGCGGCGGCATGCTGCTGGTGCCGTTCTTCACGTTCATTTTCACCATCCAGCAGTTTCCGGCAGACCATCTGGTGCACATGGCGATCGCCACGTCGCTCACCACGATCCTCTTCACCTCGATGTCCAGCGTATACGCACACCACCGCAAGGGGTCCGTGATCTGGAAGGCCGCATTCATGCTGATCCCCGGCATCCTGATCGGTGCCTGGATCGGCCCCACCCTGGCCGCCATGATGGACACCACGGTCCTGGCCGGTTTTTTCGGCATTTTCGTGACGGCCTCTGCACTGCAGATGCTGCTGAGCAAGCCTCCCGAACAGGCCGGCGCGCTACCCGGAATCCCGGGCATGTTTGCGGCAGGCACCGGCATCGGTACCCTGTCCGGCCTGGTCGGTGCGGGCGGCGGCTTCGTGACCGTACCCTTCCTGACTTGGCGCGGCGTGCCTATCCACAAGGCCGTCGGCACCTCGGCCGTGATGGGTTTCCCGATCGCGCTGTCCGGCACGCTCAGCAATATCTACAATGGCTGGGGCCTGCCCGACCTGCCGTCCGGCAGCCTGGGCTATGTCTATCTTCCCGGCCTGTTCTCGGTCGTCGTTTCCAGCATGCTGACCGCACCGCTGGGCGCACGCACCGCACACAAGCTCAACGTGCGGCAACTCAAGCGGGTTTTTGCCTATGTGCTGTTCCTGCTTGCCGGTTATATGATCTGGACCGCCCTGAAATCCTGACCTTTTCCCGACTGCCATGCGTACAGCCGAAATCACCCGCAATACCAACGAAACCCGCATCCGGGTCGCCATCAACCTCGATGGCACCGGCCAGCAAAAGCTCGACACCGGCGTGCCTTTCCTGGACCACATGCTGGACCAGATCGCGCGCCATGGACTGATCGATCTGGATATCCAGGCCGAAGGTGACCTGCACATCGACGCACATCACACGGTCGAGGATGTCGGCATCACGCTCGGACAGGCCATTGCGCAGGCCGTCGGCAACAAGGCCGGCATCCGTCGCTACGGCCATGCCTATGTCCCGCTCGACGAAGCGCTGTCGCGGGTTGTAGTGGATTTTTCGGGTCGTCCCGGCCTGCAATTCCATGTGCCCTTCACCCGCGCGCGCATCGGCGACTTCGACGTGGACCTGACGCAGGAGTTCTTCCAGGGACTGGTCAACCATGCCCAGATCACGCTGCATATCGACAACCTGCGCGGCATCAATGCCCACCACCAGTGCGAAACCGTATTCAAGGCCTGTGGTCGCGCACTGCGCATGGCGCTTGAACTGGACCCGCGCAGCGCAGGCGTGGTGCCTTCGACCAAGGGTGTGCTGTGAGCCGCATCGCCATCGTCAACTACGGCATGGGCAATTTCCGCTCGGTGGCGAGGGCACTGCAATATGCCGCTCCCGAGGCGGATATCCGCATCTGTGACCAGCCGGACGGCATTGCCGCTGCCGACCGCATCGTCCTGCCGGGGCAAGGTGCCATGCGTGACTGCATGCGCACGCTGCATGAATCCGGCCTGCATGAGTCCGTCATGCAGGCGGCCCGTACCAAGCCGCTGCTGGGCGTCTGCGTGGGCGAGCAGATGCTGTTCGAGCACAGCGCCGAGGGCAACACGCCCGGCCTGGGACTGTTGCCGGGTCAGGTGCACCGTTTCGAAGGCCCGGCCTTTGACGGCCCTGCCGCGCTCAAGGTACCGCACATGGGCTGGAACACGGTTCAACAGAGCCAGCCTCACCCGCTCTGGCATGCCATCCCGCAGGATGCGTACTTCTACTTCGTCCACAGTTACTATGCCGTGCCGGGACAACCCGGACTGAGCGTGGGCGAAAGCCGCTATGGCGTGGCATTCACCTGCGCAGTGGCGCACGACAATGTGTTTGCGGCACAGTTTCACCCGGAAAAGAGCGCAGAGCACGGCCTGCAGCTCTATCGCAACTTTATCGACTGGCAGCCCTGAGCGGCCGCCTCACCCTCACCCCCAACCTTTCATTTTTTGCCATCATGCTGCTGATTCCCGCCATCGACCTCAAAGACGGACACTGCGTGCGCCTGCGTCAAGGCGATCTGAACGACGCCACGGTGTTTTCCGAAGATCCCGGCGCCATGGCCGCCCACTGGCTTGAACAGGGTGGCCGGCGACTGCATCTGGTGGATCTCAATGGTGCCATCGCAGGCAAGCCGAAAAACGAAGCTGCCATCAAAAGCATCCTGAAGGCCGTCGGCGACGACATTCCCGTCCAGATCGGCGGCGGTATCCGCGACCTGGATACCATCGAACGCTACCTCGACCTGGGACTGTCATACGTCATCATCGGCACGGCAGCCGTCAAGAACCCGGGCTTCCTGCAGGACGCCTGCAGCGCCTTTCCCGGACAGGTGATCGTCGGCCTTGACGCACGCGACGGCAAGGTCGCCACCGACGGCTGGAGCAAACTGACCCGCAACGACGTGCTGGACCTGGCCAAGAAATTCGAGGATTACGGCTGCGAAGCCATCATCTATACCGATATCGGCCGTGACGGCATGCTCTCGGGTGTCAACATCGAAGCCACGGTCAGGCTGGCCCGGCACGTCCGCATCCCGGTGATCGCATCCGGCGGCGTCACCGATCTGCGCGACATCGATGCGCTGTGCGCCGTCGAGGAAGAAGGCGTCAGCGGTGCCATCCTGGGTCGCAGCATCTACGAAGGTACGCTGGATCTCAAGACGGCACAGGCACGCGCCGATGAGCTGTCAGGTGGAGCCGCCGCATGACGACATGTTCACACCTTGCAGCAGGCAGTCCGGCATGAATGGCGACCGCCCGCTCAGTGGCCTGACGCGCCGTATCATTCCCTGCCTCGACGTGACCGCCGGTCGCGTCGTCAAGGGCATCAACTTCGTCAATCTGGTCGATGCCGGCGATCCGGTCGAGATCGCCCGCCGCTACAACGAACAGGGTGCCGACGAACTGACCTTTCTCGACATCACGGCCACCAGCGACGACCGCGACCTGATCCTGCCCATTATCGAGCAGGTCGCCTCGCAGGTCTTCATCCCGCTGACCGTGGGTGGCGGCGTACGTCAGCCGCAGGACGTGCAGCGCCTGCTCAATGCCGGTGCCGACAAGGTTTCCATCAACAGCGCCGCGATCGCCAATCCCGGCCTGATCGAGGCCACCGCCGGCTACCACGGCTCGCAATGCATCGTCGTCGCCATCGACGCACGGCGTGTTTCCAGCCCTGGCGAGACACCACGCTGGGAAGTATTCACCCATGGCGGACGCCGCTCAAGCGGCCTGGATGCGCTCGAATGGGCAAGTCGCGTCGCAGCCCTGGGCGCGGGCGAGATCCTGCTGACCAGCATGGACCGCGATGGCACCAAGCAAGGCTTCGACCTCGAGCTCACCCGTGCCGTGGCCGATGCCGTCCCGGTACCCGTGATCGCTTCGGGCGGCGTTGGCAACCTGCCGCACCTGGCCGACGGCGTCACCCAGGGCGGTGCCAGTGCCGTACTGGCCGCCAGCATTTTCCACTATGGCGAATACACGATCGGGCAGGCCAAGGCCTTCATGGCCGAACAGGGTATTCCCGTCAGGATCTGACACCATGACCGACCTCCCCACTCCTGCCTGGCTTGATGAAGTCAGCTTCGATGAACAGGGCCTGCTGCCTGCAATCGCCCAGGACCTTCACAGCGGCCGCATCCTGATGTTTGCCTGGATGAACCGCGAAGCGCTGCTGGAAACCGTGCGCCTGCGCCGTGCCGTGTACTGGTCACGCTCCCGTTCGCGCCTGTGGCGCAAGGGCGAGGAATCGGGTCATGTGCAGCAATTGCACGACATCCGCCTCGACTGCGACGGTGATGTCATCCTGCTGACCGTGGAGCAGGTGGGTGGCATTGCCTGCCACACCGGGCGCGAAAGCTGCTTCTACCGCCAGTTGCAGGGCGATGCAGAGACAGCCGCCTGGACCGTAACCGATGACGTGCTCAAGGACCCCGAGCATATCTACCGCTGAGCCCGACATGAACGACACTATCCTGGCGCGCATCGCCGATACCCTGGAAACGCGGTTGCCCGAAAACGGCGGCGACCCGGCTACATCCTACGTCGCCAAGCTGCTGACCAAGGCTCCCGACGCCTTCCTCAAGAAAATCGGCGAGGAAGCCACCGAGCTCGTGATGGCCTCCAAGGATGGCGAGCGCGAGCAGATTGTGTACGAAACCGCCGATCTGTGGTTTCATTGCCTGGTGGCGCTCACCCATCACCGCATCCGGCCCGAGGAAATCCTGGCCGAACTGGCGCGACGCGAAGGGTTGTCCGGCCTGCAGGAAAAAGCCTCAAGGAGTGCATAATTGTTTGATCCTTCGCATATTCACGACAACTGCCTGTTCTGTAAAATCATCTCAGGCGAGATTCCCGCCCGGAAAGTGTATGAAGACGATGACTTTCTGGCATTTCACGATATCAATCCCGCCGCGCCGGTGCATGTGCTGCTGATTCCCAAACGCCATGTCGCCTCGTTGCAGGACATCGTGGCCGAAGATGCCGGATGGTTGGGTAGAATGATGGCGCTGGTACCCAAACTGGCGCTCGACCATGGTTGCCGCCCCGGCCCTGACGGCGGGTTCCGGCTGATCACCAACGCCGGGCGCGACGGCGGCCAGGAAGTCGGTCATCTGCATTTCCATATTCTGGGCGGCGAACGCCCCTGGACCGGGTTGGGCGCCCGAATGAACGCCTGAACCGACATGACCCCAACGGAGAAACATTATGGGTAGCTTTAGCATCTGGCACTGGTTGATCGTTCTGCTGATCGTGGCATTGGTGTTCGGCACCAAGAAACTGCGCAATATCGGTGGCGACCTCGGCGGTGCCGTCAAGGGCTTCAAGGAAGGCATGAAGGAAGCCGAGACACCCGCGCAGGCCGAACAGAAAGAACCGGCTGCCGCTGCCGCCCCCCTGCAGAACACCGCTGCCAAGCCGCAAGGCGAGACCATCGACGTGCAGGCACGCGAAAAAGCCGACTGACCGGCTGACCCATCATGTTCGACATCAGTTTCACCGAACTGATGGTGATCGGCATCATTGCGCTGATCGTCATCGGCCCTGAAAAGCTACCCAAGGTGGCCCGCACCATCGGCCACCTGCTGGGGCGTGCGCAGCGCTACGTCAACGACGTCAAGACCGATATCCGCAAGGAAATCGAACTCGACGACCTCAAGAAGTTCAAGCAGGACATGGAAAGTGCCGCCAGCGATGTACGCGGCTCCATCGACAACGTCAGCAAATCGATTGCCGATCCCGTCAACCAGATGGCACGGGAATTCCATGACATCGAGCAGAAAACGACCGCCGGCCTGACCCAGACCGGCACGACACCTGCCAGTCCGTCCGCCGGCACAGTTGAATCGGCAACCACAGCAGCAGCACCACAACCCGGCGTTGCCATTGCCACCGATAGTGCGCATGCAGCAGAGCCCGCCGCGCCCACGGTTGCCACACCGCCCGTCCCTGCTGACACGCACACGCCCAGCCCGGCTGCACAAGCCCAAGATACAACCCGCCAGCCATGAATACGCAGGAACCCCAGGAAGACAGCTTCATCTCGCACCTGATCGAACTGCGATCACGGCTGCTGCGCGCTGCAGCAGCTCTCCTGGGCTTCTTCGTGCTCCTGTTCCTGTGGCCCGGCGCCTCGGCCATCTATGACATCCTGGCGCAGCCGATGCTGGCAGCGCTCCCGGAAGGTACACGCATGATCGCTACCGGCGTGATCACCCCCTTCATGGTGCCTGTCAAGATCACCATGATGGCGGCTTTCGTGCTCAGCCTGCCGATCGTGCTCTACCAGGCCTGGGCCTTCGTGGCCCCCGGCCTGTATCGGCATGAACAGAAGCTGGCACTGCCGCTGATCGTCTCGAGCACCCTGCTGTTCCTGGCCGGCATGGCCTTCTGCTATTTCTTCGTATTCCGTACGGTCTTCCACTTCATTGCGACCTTCGCGCCGCAATCGATCACGCCGGCACCTGATATCGAAGCCTACCTGAACTTCGTCATCACAATGTTCCTGGCGTTCGGCATCACCTTCGAGGTGCCGGTTGCCGTGGTGTTGCTGATCCGCACCGGGCTGGTCACCATCGAAAAGCTCAAGTCTGCACGCGGCTATGTCATCGTCGGCGCGTTCATTATCGCCGCCGTCGTTACGCCGCCCGATGTCGTCAGCCAATTCATGCTGGCCGTCCCGCTATGCCTGCTCTACGAAGTCGGCATTCTGGTGGGCAGGGCAGTCCAGCCACGGACAGATCGCAGCAGCGAGAGTACCGACATCACACCATAGAACGACTCATCATCGCCCGGATGGTGCCATCACGTCATGGCCGGCACCATCATCTCCTGACGCTATCTTTCCGCCACGGGCAATCCAGGACGCTGGCCAGCCACCACTTTCAGCGTCTGCACAGCCCCCTCGCGCAGCACATCCAGTTCGACCAGAGCTCCCGGCGTCTGGGATGCAATCAGGTTCAGCAGATGAAGGGTGTCCCGCACCTGCTGCCGGTTGAGGGTGTTGACGATATCGCCCGGCCGCAATCCGCCACGATGTGCGGGGCCATCACGCAATACCGCCGCCACCAGCACACCCTGCGACTGCGACAGGCCGAAAGCCTGAGCCAGGTCAGGCGTCATATCCTGAGGCTCAATGCCCAGCCAGCCTCGCTGCACAACACCTTGCTTGAGCAACTGCTCCATGACCTGCCTGACTGTCGCCGCAGGAATCGCAAAGCCAATACCCAATGAGCCGCCCGTACGGGAAAAGATCGCCGTATTGATGCCTACCAACCTGCCATCGGCATCGATCAGCGCCCCGCCCGAGCTGCCTGGATTGATGGCTGCATCGGTCTGGATGAAGTTTTCATAGGTATTGATGCCCAACCGGTCGCGTCCCAGGGCCGATACGATTCCCAGTGACGTCGTCTGGCCCACGCCAAACGGATTGCCGATGGCCAGCACAATGTCCCCGACCCGGACACCTTCCGTACGGAACTGACGTGCAGGATCCAACCCCTCGATGCCCTTGACGTCGATATGCAGTATCGCCAGATCCGTATCCGGATCGGCACCTACCAGTGAAGCATTGACCTCGCGCCCATCCACCAGCATCACGGCAATCTCGTCGGCCGCCTCGATCACATGATAGTTGGTGAGAACGTGCCCATCCCTGCCGACCAGGACACCCGAACCCAGACTGGTGCTCTCTTCCTCCCCTTGAGGCAGGCCGGGCAACTGCCCGAGCAAGTCCTGCAGCGGCGACCCCTCGGGCAGCGTCAGCAGCGGCACCCGCACGCGCTTCTGGCTATACACATTGACGACGGCCGGAGCAGCACGCGCCACGGCATCTGCATACGAGGCAGATGTCGCCTGGGACGGCACACGTCTGATGTCATCCCCCCCAGCGCCGGGCCGCAGCAGTCCCAAAACGAATAGAATACCCAGGGTCAATGTGACAGCCTGGGCAAAGATCAACCATAACCGCCGCATCAGGAATCACCAATTTTCATACCGGATTGACAGAAGATGAGCACAATTGAAACCAAGGACCTGACTGCCTGGCTGGACGAACTGCTGCAGGTACACCTGTTTCGCGATTACTGTCCGATTGGCCTCCAGGTCGAAGGCAGGCCGACTATACGCCGCATCGTCAGCGGCGTCACGGCCTCCGAGGCCTTGCTGCGTGCCGCCATCGAGCGCAACGCCGATGCCGTGCTGGTCCATCATGGCTGGTTCTGGCGCAACGAGGATGCCCGCATCAGGGGCATCAAGCGCACCCGATTGGCGCTGACGCTGGCGCATGATCTCAACCTGATCGCCTACCACCTGCCCCTGGATGCTCACCCCGTGCTGGGCAACAATGCCCAACTGGCGCGCGTACTGGGTTTTGAGCCTGAATGCCGACCCGGCACGCAGTCCCCGGCCACTTGCGGCCCCGACAACCTTGTCTGGCTGGGGCATGCGCCTGGCATTGCCACGCTGTCCGAACTGCAGGCACGCATTGCGACACGGCTGGGCCGCGAACCCCTGGTCGTCGGTGACCCTGGCCAGCCCGTCGGCCGCATCGCCTGGTGCACCGGAGGTGCCCAGGGCATGATGCAGGCCGGACTCGACGCCGGTGCCACCATCTACATCACCGGAGAAGCCTCGGAGCACAATACGCACCTGGCACGAGAGACCGGCACCGCGTTCATCGGCGCAGGTCACCACGCTACGGAACGCTATGGCGTGGAAGCCCTCGGCCAGGCCATAACCGAACGATTCGGCATCGAGGTCGAGTTTCTGGATATCGACAATCCAGTCTGAGGCACTTACTTGTTCTTGAGCAGATCCCGTATGTCACGCAGCAGCACCACATCCTCGCTCGGTGCAGGCGGTGCCTCGGGTTCTGCCGGGACTTCCTGTTCGGCACTGCGGCGTGCCATATTGATCAGCTTGACCATCCAGAACACCACGAAAGCCAGCAGGACGAAGTTGATCAGGATGGTCAGGAAGTTGCCCCACCCCAGAACAATGGCACCGGCATCGACCAGTTCGGTATAGGTCTGCCCCCCCGCATAGCCTTCCGGCACGCGCAGCGTGATGAACTTGTTGGCAAAATCGACCGAACCGCCCAGAATGAAATTGATCACGGGCATGACGATGTCCTTGACCAGGGAGTCGACGATCTTGCCGAACGCCGCCCCCACGATCACACCTACAGCCAGGTCGACAACGCTACCGCGGACGGCGAATTCACGGAACTCATGGAGAAAGCCGGTTTTCTTGCTCATATCTTCCCTCGCTCAAAAGATGCCCTACAATAGACACGCGCTATGATACGCGGCGCTGGCAATGGCCTTCCCAAATAACCATATTAACAACATGGGGAAGCCGGTTTTCTTTGCGCTAGATCACGTTTCTTTGCGCTAGATCACATAGGACCCGGTCTGCTATCGGGTATATATATGTGATTTTGTCACTACCGATTCCGAAAAGGGAAATCAGCAAGATGAGTCACGATACGATAGTGCTCGACGACGACGAAGGTGCAATCGACCCCAACCTGCCACCCGATCCCTCGCGTCGCACCTGGGTTGGCATCACCTGTGCGCTCGGAGGTGCGGCTGGCGTAGCTACTGCCGTTCCCTTTGTCAGCACGTTCGCGCCCTCCGACAAGGCCCGCGCCGCAGGTGCCCCGGTCGAGGTCGAAATCGGCGATATGGTTCCCGGCGAGATGCGCACGGTCGAATGGCGCGGCAAACCCGTCTGGATCATCCGTCGCACTGCCGAGCAAATGGCCTCCCTGGCCACCGACACCAACGAACTGGCCGATCCGGACTCGCTGCGCACCGGTGAATATCCCACGCCGCAATACGCCCAGAACGAGTGGCGCTCTTACGACGACCACAAGGATTTCCTGGTCGTGGTGGGTATCTGCACACACCTGGGCTGTTCTCCTACCCCCCGCTTCGCCACCGGCCCGCAGCCCAGCCTGCCGGCCAACTGGGAAGGCGGCTTCCTTTGCCCCTGCCACGGCTCGACGTTCGACATGGCCGGCCGCGTGTTCAAGAACAAGCCGGCACCGGACAACCTCGAAGTGCCTCCCTACAAGTACCTCACCGCCACGCGCATCATCGTCGGCGTTGACGAGGGCAACCAGGCATAACGGTCAGGGTCGGATGTGCATCGCGCATCCACACGATATTCATTTAGAGAACAGTTGAAGGAGCCGTTTCATGGCTGGCGAAAAAACCGTCGAAACGACAGGTCTGCTGGGGTGGATCGATAGGCGATTCCCCCTCACAGCGACCATGCGGGCGCATGTCACCGAGTACTACGCCCCCAAGAATTTCAATTTCTGGTACTGGTTCGGCTCATTGGCCATGCTGGTACTGGTCATCCAGATCGTGACCGGGATTTTCCTGGTCATGCACTACAAGCCGGACGCCGCGCGTGCGTTCATGTCCGTCGAATACATCATGCGCGAAGTGCCATGGGGCTGGCTGGTCCGCTACATGCACTCGACCGGTGCCTCGATGTTCTTCGTGGTGGTCTACCTGCACATGCTGCGCGGCCTGCTGTACGGTTCCTACCGCAAGCCTCGTGAGCTGGTGTGGATCTTCGGCGTGGCGATCTTCCTCTGTCTGATGGCCGAAGCCTTCATGGGCTACCTGCTGCCCTGGGGCCAGATGTCCTACTGGGGTGCCCAGGTGATCATCAACCTGTTCGCAGCCATTCCGTTCATCGGACCTGAGCTGTCGATCTGGATCCGCGGCGACTACGTCGTGGGCGATGCCACCCTCAACCGCTTCTTCTCGCTGCACGTGATCGCCGTGCCGCTGGTGCTGATCGGCCTGATCGTGGCCCACATCATCGCCCTGCACGAAGTGGGTTCCAACAACCCCGACGGCATCGAAATCAAGAAGATCAAGGACAAGTACGGTCGTCCTGCCGACGGCATTCCGTTCCACCCCTACTACACGGTGCACGACATCCTGGGTGTGGCCGGCTTCCTGATCATCTTCTTCGCCATTGTGTTCTTTGCCCCTGAAATGGGCGGCTACTTCCTGGAATACAACAACTTCATTCCGGCCGATCCGCTCAAGACGCCGCCGCACATCGCCCCGGTCTGGTATTTCACGCCGTTCTATTCGATGCTGCGTGCCACCACCGACCAGTTCACCTGGGTGCTGCTGCTGTTTGCAGTGCTGGGCATGATTCCTGTCATCCGCGCCAAGGGCATCAACCCGACGCTGCGCCTGGTGCTGCTGGCCGTGCTGGCTGGCGTGGCCGTGGGCCTGCGCCTGTTCGACGCCAAGTTCTGGGGTGTGATCGTCATGGGCGGTACGGTGGTGATGCTGGCTTTCCTGCCCTGGCTCGACCACTCGCCGGTCAAGTCGATCCGCTACCGTCCGGGCTGGCACAAGATTCTGTATGGCATCTTCATGATCAACTTCGTGATCCTGGGTTATCTGGGCACGCAAGCTCCGTCCGACCTGTTCAATCTGCTGTCGCAAATCGGAACCGTCATCTACCTGGCGTTCTTCCTGCTGATGCCGTACTGGAGCACGATGGGCACATTCAAGCCCGTTCCCCAGCGCGTCAATTTCCGACCCCACCATTGAGCCAATCATTTTTACGGACTTATCATGATCAAGAAGCTATTTGGCGCATTGGCCCTGGTACTGAGTTGCGGGACGGCCGTCGTACACGCGGCCGATGCGGGCTACCCGCTTGAAAGCGCCCCCAAGCCGGTCACCGACCTGGGTGCGCTGCAGAACGGCGCGAAAATCTTCGTCAACTACTGTCTGAGCTGTCACAGCGCCAGCGCCGTACGCTACAACAAGCTGCTGCAGATCGGCCTGACCGAAGAGCAGATCAAGAACAGCCTGCTGTTCACCGGCGAAGGCGTGGGCGACATGATGGACATCGCCATGACACCCAAGGACGCCAAGGCCTGGCTGGGTACGACCCCGCCCGACCTGTCGGTGATCGCCCGTGCCAAGTCGACCAATGCCGGCCCCAGCGGTGCAGACTACATCTACACCTACCTGCGTACGTTCTATCGCGACACCAGCAAGGCCACCGGCTGGGACAACTTGGTCTTCCCGAGCGTGGGCATGCCTCATGTGATGTGGGATGTACAGGGTCCGCGCACGCTCACGACCACCACCGTCCACCAGGTCAGCAGTGATCCGGCCAACCCCGAGGCCCCCAAGGTCTGGGAGCGCGTCACGGTTACCTATGACCAGGATGGATACGCCACCAGCCAGAAGGAAACGCTGCAAGGCGAGGCACACGCATCGTTCGATGCCAAGTTCACCTCGCTGAATCCTGAAAAGGATGCTGCCTTCGACATGGATGTGGCCGACCTGACGGCATTCCTGGCCTGGATGTCCGAGCCTGTGCAACAGGATCGCAAGCTGATCGGTATCTGGGTCATGCTGTTCCTGTTCATCTTCCTGTTCGTCGCATACCGTCTCAATGCGGCATTCTGGAAGGACGTGAGGTAATATATAAGATAGCCCCGCCGTTTATCCGTGCAATTCACGCCGGATCCGGCGCCCGGGCCAGCGCGGCAGTGTCCGCGCTGGCCTTTAGTTATTTTCAAGGACTGGAACGCCTGCCATGATGGTTCTTTATTCCGGCACCACCTGCCCCTTTTCCCAACGCTGCCGTTTTGTACTGTTCGAAAAGGGCATGGATTTCGAAATCCGCGATATCGACCTCTACAACAAGCCCGAAGATATCGCCACGATGAACCCCTACGGCCAGGTACCCATCCTGACCGAACGGGAACTGGTCCTGTACGAATCCAACATCATCAACGAATACATCGATGAGCGCTTCCCGCATCCCCAACTGATGCCGGCAGATCCCATCATGCGTGCCCGCACGCGCCTGCTGCTCTATCACTTCGAGCGCGAGCTGTTCGTGCACGTCGCCATTCTCGAGGACCGCCTGGGCCAGTACGACCAGAAGCAGAAAGACCAGGCCCGTGTCGCCATCCGCGACAACCTGACGATGTTCGCCCCCAACATGGTCAAGAACAAGTTCATGCTGGGCGAGGAGTTCTCCATGCTCGACGTGGCCATCGCGCCGCTGCTCTGGCGCCTGAACCATTACGGCATCGAACTGCCGCGCAATGCTGCTCCGCTGCAAAAATATGCAGAGCGTATCTTCTCGCGCCCTGCCTACATCGAGGCGCTGACCCCGTCCGAGAAGATCATGCGCCGCTGATGCCGGGAGAGCGATGCCATGGGTGATATTTCCACCAAGCCGTACCTGATCCGTGCCCTGCACGAATGGTGTACCGACAGCGGCTACACACCGTACATCGTGGTCCAGGTCAATGACCGCACCCAGGTGCCACAAGGGCATGTGCGCGATGGACAGATCACGCTCAACATCAGCGCACTGGCCACCAACAAGCTGCTGCTGGGCAATGAGTATGTCGAGTTCGAAGCCCGCTTCAATGGCCGGACCGAGCGTGTCTCGGTACCGGTCGGTTCGGTGATCGCGATCTATTCGCGTGAAACGGGCGAAGGCATGGGCTTCGAGGTCGAAGAGCCCGCTGTGGCAGAAGAAGGCGAAGCAACCATGCATGACGCATCGCCAGTCTTGACCGATGCATCCGCAGCCGCAGAGGCCGCACAGCAACCCGGCAGTGACGCTTCCGGCAAGCGCAGCCACCTGACGGTCGTCAAGTAATCGCATCAAGATACGCCCACCAGAGACCGCTCAAGGATTTGAGCGGTCTTTTTTTGCCACCACATAGTGAATCATCCCGTGCAGATGCAGGGCAATGCCGTGATCAGGAAGCGTCAGCAGTCAGCGGCATTGGCATCGGTATGATTTCCTGCCCCGGCAAGACGGCACAGGCCCGCCCGGAGCGCTTGGCCAGATACATGCGCTGGTCGGCGCGATCAACCAGCTCCTGCCAGTCCTGGGCCTTGTCCTGTTCGCGCTCTGCCATGCCGATGGAAGCCGTCAGGGGTTGTCCATCGGCACGCAAGCCCATGCCGGCCATACGCAGGCGCTCAAGGAAAATCGTCAGCTTGTCGGCATTCATGTCCGGCAGCGCCACGACGAACTCTTCACCGCCCCAGCGGATCAGCATGTCACCACTGCGCAGGCTGCTGCGCAGGCGCGTGGCAAACTCGACCAGCACCACATCGCCAGCCTCATGGCCAAAGCCGTCATTGATGGCCTTGAAGTGATCGATATCGAAAAACGCCAGTGCGAGGGGCTTGTCGGAGGACTCGGCCATCATGAACATGCGCTCCAGCGCCTCGACGCCGGAACGCCGGGTCTGTGCGCCCGTGAGCTGATCGGTCATGGCACGATGCACCAGCCGCTCCATGTAGTGGGACTGGGTCATGCCCGAGAACATTGCCACCCCCGTCATCATGCACATGAACCAGAGAGCGGCACCATGCTGGGCCAGCGACAGATCTCCGCCCGAGAGGCTCATGCCGACCAGGGCCACGCCCAGGATCGGGCAGGCAAACAACAGAATCTCAAGTGCCGACAGCGGAAAAATGGCCAGCCCGCCCAGCACGATACTGGGCATGAAGGCGTAGAGTTGCAGTACCAGGCGCTGGGTGGCAGTCAGGTAATGAATATCGACCAGCATCATCGCCATCAGGTAGAAGAGCGAGGGCACCATCAGCATGATCGACAGCATCACCAGTGCCTGCACATAAGGCCGGCGTACGGAAATATCACGCGGCCAGGCCAACAAGGCAAAAATGGCGCTCGCGATCAGCCTCAGGACTGTCAGCTTGATGGCGGTATCCCATCCAAACACCAGGAAATCGATGATTGCGCAGATCGGCACCAGCACGGCAAACACCAGGCAGATCAACTGCACGCGTGCCACGATCACCGTAGCGGCATGGCGCCGGATCGATGCTGAACGGCCAAACGGCATGACCAGTTCCCACACCTGGCTGCTGGACGGCCGGGTGGGTGCAACGATATTCTGCAGAATGTAATTCCAAAGCTGTTTCAGGAATGCCATAAGTCAGGAAGCGGTACCTAGGAGGAGGCGTGATCCGGCAACGCCACCAAGCAGTATCCCTACGCAGATGGCAACAAACGCAAACAATTTCAATTGTATCCCGTCCTCGTCACTTGTTTGCAGGCAACATTGGGTATGGCACGTCAATTTTTGCAATTTTGATAACATCGTCGGTTTGTCACGCCGGAAAAACGCCGACATGGATACCTTGCTGATTCTGAAACTTGGACTGCTGATTTTCGTCCTGGTTTACTCCATTTACAATTACGCCATCTATCGAAACCGTCGGCGCACCGACAAGCACGCATTCAAGGATTTTCTCGCACGCAGCCAGCCGGTACGCACCCTGACGGCGGAAGAAAAGCCACTGATCCAGCCCTTCCTGATTCATCCGGCCAAGCCCAAGTCGACAGCACGCCTGCGCAGTGACCAGGTGTACATCCTGGAAGGCCCCCATATTCGCCACGGCTACTCGAACAGCGAGGGCCAGTCTGTCATGCATGACACGCTCGGCGGACTGGATGTGGTCCTGCCACACGATGCCATCGATTTCCTGCAGGAACACAATGTCGCTGAAGTCGTGCTGACAGACACCTTTGCCATCGTGATTCGCCTGAACGAGGCGTTTGACCTGATCGGCGGCAAGGCCCGCAGCGATGAGAGGGAACGGATCGAGCAGAAATGGCAGCATGGCGAAGCCCTGTCTTCAGGAGCCACAAGCCATGCCACCACGGCAGACGGCACGGCAGAAAGCGATATACCCATCTCGGAAAATGCCTCGCAACTCATCGCCCAGCGCGATGAAACGCAGGACGAAGCACGCTTTCGCACGGGCCTGGGTTTCGGTCTGCTGGCCAGCACGCTGCTGTTCGGCATGTTCCTGTGCCTGGGCATCGCCGGCAATGCAGATGAGCCCGCTACCCGTACCGCCTGGCTGGCCGGTGCCGGACTCTGCGCAGCCCTGGCGCTCTGGCGCTGGATTGCGCGCAGCCGTCGCCGCGCCAAGCCCCAGAAGGTCAACCGCGTCCGGGGGCCGGCCAATCTCGTCAGGCTGGTCAATCCCGACAACAGCAGCATCGTCGCCTCGCAACTGTTCATCGGCGACAGCGTCCCCGTGAACCTGCCCGCACACTGGACCCGACACGGCATCGACCTGCGCCTGGACGGCATCGTGGATGCCGATGTGCGAGTGGATGACAGGATGATCGTGCGCCTGAACAACCAGTTGTCGATCAACGAGGAGTTGCAGCGCCTGCCCATGCATTACTGGGGCCGTTTCCTCACATTGTCGCTGGCCAGCGCGGCCGCCGTCGGCCTGCTCTGGATCATGAATGGTGAAGAGGCCGGACGTGATCTTGCCCTGAGCCGCTCGCTGCTGGGCGGAAAGACCGAACTCGCCTACTCGGACGCCACTCAACTGCGCACGGCACTTCCCAGTGAGGGAGACCTGCTGGCCCTGTCCGGCCAGGCACGCTGCAGCCTGCTCTGGCCGGAAGATACGGGCAAATCGCTCGGCCTGGACTGCCAGCGCCTGATCTGGACCGACGAAACTGCGGCACCACTGCCGGCACTGGACCCACTGGCTGTCTCACTGTACGAGGGCAGCATACTGCAGGCACGACCGGCACACGCCGTTTCCAGTCTGCTGTCCCTGCTGGCACAGGCAGGCCAGCCGCTGCGCCGTTCGGCCAGCCAGACACCGTACCACCTGACCAGGCTGAACCAGACTATTGCCCGCATCGACGAGGCGTGTCCATTCGACCTGGATGTCTCCCCACGTCTGACGCTATGTGCAGCATTGCGGCACAGCCTGCTCGAACTCTTGATCACGGATATGCCCGAGGGCGCGGAAAAAACCTGGGACGCGCTGCGCGACTATGCCTCGCATGCAGGCAACGGCGGCATCCTGACGGCCAACGGACTGGCTATCGTCCAGCAGGCCACGCGCGACCTTGGTGCCAACCTCATCATGATGGAGGCTGGCGCACCGCTGCGCACCATCGCAGGCGCTGACCGCACCCAGGGCGTGGTACTGCACGTCTGGCCGGGCCTTCACAGCACCCTGCCGGAAGCCCCTGTGCGCCAGGACAACCTGCTGGAGGTGCTGCGTTTCGCGCATACACAATGGCAACCTGATGGCGCAATGCCGTTTGTCGTTCGCGGTCATGTCGTGACGCAGGGTGATGACCTGGGCCGGCCGGTGCTCTATGTCGATGCCACGCAGGCTGCCGAAGATCGCCCCCCTGCCCTGATCCGCACGGCAACACTGGCATTGGCACTCGCCCTGACATTGGTCTTCGCGTTGCTCTGGGCCTGGCAATTCATCCTGGCCCGCAAGCGGGAGCGCCTGCTGGGCACCCTGCTGCGTGAACAGACCGCCCGCGCACCCAATACCTTCTTCTAGTCAGAAGCTGACGCGCCCCCGCCCTGCGGCCTTGGCACGATACATGGCCTGATCCGCACGATGCAGCAATGTTGCTGCATCGGTGCCATCGTGCGGGCACAAGGCGATCCCGAGGCTCGCCGATGTCGTGACGTCCCGGCCATCCAGCAGCAAAGGCTGCGACAGCGCCGTCAGGATCTTGCGACCCACCCGGGCCGCCTGCTCGGCTGTCTGTATCGTATCCAGCAAGACCACGAATTCATCCCCCCCCAGCCGTGCCACCAGGTCGCTGCCACGCACGCAGCTTCTGAGCCGGTCTGCCACCGCAACCAGCAGTTGATCCCCGACGTGATGACCGTATCGGTCATTGACCGGCTTGAAGCGGTCCAGGTCCAGGAACAGCACGGCCAGCAGGCGACCCCCGCTGCAGCAGGGGATGGACTCATCGAGCTTTTGCTGCAGGCGGCGACGATTGGCCAGCCCCGTCAGCAGGTCATGGTGTGCCTGGAAATGGATTTCGCGCTCGCTGTGCTTGCGCTTGCTGACGTTCTGCTTGACACCCACATAGTGAAGAATGCGTCCGTTCTCCTCACGTACCGGCGCGATGGTCAGTTCTTCGTGGTACAGCGTGCCATCCTTGCGACGATTGAGCAATTCGCCATGCCAGACCTTGCCCTGGCGGATGGTGCGCCACATATTTTTGTAGAACGCACGGCTCTGAGCACCTGAATTGAGCAACCGCCCAGGCGTCAATCCGACGGATTCGCTCATGGAATAGCCGGTCATGCGCTCAAACGCAGCATTGACCCACTTTATCCGTGCCCTGGCATCCGTAATGATGACGCCATTGGCCACGTTCTCGAGCGCGGAAATCAACAGCCGCCTGTGTGCATCATCCTCGCGGTCTCGCGACAGGTTACGCATCAGCACGACGCCACCAAGCAACTCGTGCCCCTGCCACGCAGGCTGGTAGCGCCACGACACAGGCAGAGAGCCACCATTCTTGCATTTCAGCCAGGCTTGCCCGTCGCAGGTCTGGCCCATGTACTCACCCACCTGCAATGCCAGCGGTTGCCGGGTGCGCGGTGCATGCAAAAGCGCCTCTCCTGCCACGCCCAGCAAGTCATGTTCCTCGTAACCCAACATTGCACAGGCTGCAGAATTGACCCGTATCACCCGCCCTTCCACATCCAGCGCAAGCATACCCTCCGTCATGCCTAGCATGACGGAATCCAGCCAGCCGGATCCACAGGCGGGCTTGACGCCCGCACGGGCTCCCCAGGCCAGCAAGGCGCGTGTGCCGGAGGCGAAAAGGCGTCTCATGCTCTGGGATGTGGCGCGTTGCAGCCGATGCGCCTTGTTTCGTTATGTAGACAATTGTCCGTAGACAATAGTCTACAGCAAAAGCGATGCTAGCTGTATGGTCAAAGCCCCCGGCAAACCTCTTGCGATGCAGTTCGGACGTGTGCTCAAGGCACACAGGATGGACAGTGGGCTATCGCAGGAAGAGCTGGCACACAGGGCAGCCATAGACAGGACATTCGTCTCCATGCTGGAGCGTGGCTTGCGCCTGCCCACCCTGGGCGTCATCCTGGCATTGGCGCATGCTCTGAACACTTCCGGT
Source organism: Corticimicrobacter sp. (assembly GCF_040137905.1). Classification (NCBI taxonomy): domain Bacteria; kingdom Pseudomonadati; phylum Pseudomonadota; class Betaproteobacteria; order Burkholderiales; family Alcaligenaceae; genus Corticimicrobacter; species Corticimicrobacter sp. Next base: position 67,951 of record NZ_JBEFDG010000032.1, on the reverse strand, counting down.
GCCCAACTGATTGCACAGGTTGAACAGCTCGGCATGTCACCGCACACTGATCCACCCGTACCTGTACGCAAGGAACAGGCAAAGAAAAAGGCCAGCCCCAAAAGGCTGGCCTTTGCATCGGATCCGTGTGGTGCCGGTTAGAGGAGTCGAACCCCCGACCTTCGCATTACAAGTGCGCTGCTCTACCAACTGAGCTAAACCGGCCCGTCCTGCCGCATCAGACAAAATCTGATGCACGATATGGCAAGCCTTTTATTCTAACCCGACTCTACAGCATTTGCACTGGTGCCCTTACCAGGGCGAAGCAGTTTCCCAATCGACTTCGGTCTGCGCATCACGAGCCTGTCGCATCAGATTCAGCAGCGGATAGGCACGCTGGCGCAACCCCACGGGCTGCTCGACAGGGTGCGGGATCGGCTGATCCGAATCATCCTGCTGGTTGTGTGCGGCATGGGGGTCATCGGCACCCGCAATGGCCGACTCCAGGCCAGCGATGGCAGCATCAAGCTGCGCAGAGGTCCAGACGCCCCGTTCCGGGACGCCATCGGCCACGGATTTGCCGGCGGCCTGCAACAGCGGCTGGGCATGCTGTGCCAGCATCAGGACATCGCCACCAGCCTTGGATCTGAATGTAATCAGCATGAGAGGTGTCACTTTTACGGATGGTCAAAAACATACACTAACGCAGTCCGGCCATCCTGCCAACCGGCACCATGAGGCATCCCTTTCCGGAGCCCCGCCGTGGCCTCATGTTTCCCTGCTCGCTTGCTGCTGCACAGCCTCCATACCCTGTCAGCCATCGTCCTTCATGCCGCCACCCAGGCGGCCTCACCGCCCTTCCAGTGCACGCCCTCGCGTCTGGGCCACCCATGCCAGCCCAACAGCCAGGCCGTATTGCAAAGCAATCACGAGCCGACCCTCAACCTGGGTGCCGGCAACCCCATCCATCTGGCGACAGGCAACAAGCACCAGCAGGAAATAGACATGCCGCGTCAACCTGGCCCGCTCGGCCTGGAACTGATCCGTTATTACAATTCCTCGGATCCTCGTCCATCACCACTGGGGCGCAGCTGGCGTCTTTCCTACGATACCCGCCTGCACGGCATCCCCCATCACCCACAGATCATCCAGGCCGATGGCAGCCGCATCGAATTCGCCAGCATGACCGATGACAGCCCTGCCTGCCTGGCGCTGCAGACAGGACAGGGCCATCTTGAACAGACGACAGCCGAATGGCGCTGGCACTGGACCGATGGTCATATCCTGAGTTTCAACCTCGATGGCTACCTGATCCGCATCCAGCATGGCGAAAACAGGCTGGAGATACAGCGCCATGCGGAGGCAGGCCCTCTGCAGCACGCCATGGCGCACGTCTCCGATCCTGCAGGCAGATCACTCACTTTCAACTATGAAATCACGCCACAGGGTGCGCGGCTGGCGCAGGTAGACACCCCGTACGGACCATGGCACTACCAGCACGACACTCCAGGCATCCACCTGCGGCTGACCGGGTTGCAACGGCCCGATGGCATGACCCGCACCTATCAGCATGAAGCCAGCGGCAATCTGGAACAGGCTCCTTATCTGCTGACGGGCATCACCATCGGCAACGACCGCCGATCCCTGCGCATAGGCACCTGGCACTACGATGCCACGGGTCGCGCCGATGCCTTCGAACGCCCCGGCGCTCCAGAGTCGCGAATACAGTTGCAGTATCTGCGGCCGGACTCCCCGCATCATACCGGCCTGACACTTCAGACCATCGTCACCAGCAACAAAGGACGCACCCGGTTCGAGATCGGTGTCACCCCGGCAGGCTATCGACTGCGCAATGCGCAGGGTCCAGGATGCCCGGGATGTCCGACACCGGTCGGCCCGATAGGCTACGATGCCCAGGATCGGATTGACCACATTGCGGGCCTGTCCCTGCGGCGCGATGCTGCCGGAGCCATTATCGGGCTGTCCGGCACGATTCCTGGCTGGCCTGGGCTCGACATCCGCTATGCACCGGACGGCAGGCTGCTCGGCTGGCGCAGCACCGTGACCGGGCTAGAGTCCTGGCAAACATCTGCCGATGCCCGGATGTTGCTGCGCCGCTTTGCCAATGGCGATGAATGGCGGTACCGCTACGACAAGACCCAGCGACTGACCAGATTCGACGTGCGCAAGGCAGGTGGTGCCTGGACTACTACCCGCCTGGACTGGCACCACGACGGCTATCCGGCACGCCTGCAGCACCCTCACGAAACAACATCATGGCAGATCACCCGGCAGAACGTCGGTAGCCGCATCGAACAGCGGATTTCCAGGCCGGCACTGCTGCCGGGCGTCGCGCCGCTGTCCTATCGCGAACACTACGAGCACGATACGGAAGGCCGGTTGCTGCGCCACGCGCTGCCAGAAGGTGGCCAACTGCTGTATGCATGGTCTGCACAGGGCAGACTGACATCGATAGACTGGCAGGACCGCGACGGGCAGACCCGGCGCATCCTTGACAGTTCGCTGCAGGTGCCCGGCTACCGCCATGGAAATGGCTGGCACACCGTGGGGGACACCGTCCAAGGCCGGCTGCGCACACTGACCAGCAGCCCGCCGAGTGGCAACCCTGCCTCATCCCTCGTTCAGCACCTGCGCCAGGATCGACACGGTCGTCTGTCGGCAGAGTGGCTGCAGACGGCACAGGCACATCCTGCCGCCCGCCTGTACGGCCATGATGAGCAAGGCCGAATCGGGCTGATCATCTCCACCCCTGCACCCGGTCATGCAGAAGCAGAACGACGTTACATTTCCTGGAAACAGGCGGAAGATGCACTTGCCACGACATCGGCCACACAGGCAGACCCTATCCTGCGCGACGCCAGTGGCCTGCCCACCCGCATCGGCAAGCGCCAGCTTGAATACTCGGCACAGCGCAGGCTGACTCGCGTCACGGACGACAGCGTACCAGCCGGCAAACCGGCCACACTCCTTGGACAGTATCTGCACAATGCCTCTGGTGTACGCATTTTCAAACGCGCAGATGGCCAGGACAGTCACTATCTCTACCACGGCCACCGCCTGTCTGCCGTGGTGCGGCCCGCCACCCAGGTGGGTGCAGACAACGGGCTCCTGTCCAGCGCATGGGCGGTGACCCAGCGCTATGTGTACGCACAGGGCATCCCCATCGCCATGATCGACTATGGAAAGGCAGCCGCCGACCTGTACTTTATCCACAGCGATGCCATCGGCATGCCGTTGATGATCAGCGACGCCCAGGCCCGACCGGTCTGGCATCTCCGGCCCGATGCACTGGGCCACGCGCCCCGCCCCGCGACCACGCTGACCCATGAGTTTCCGCTGCGACTGCCCGGCCAGGTGCTCGACCCCGAAACCGGCTGGCATGACAATTACCTGCGCACCTATGATCCGGCTGCCGGCCACTACCTGGAACCGGATCCGATTGGCCCGATACCTGGCAACAGCGCCTTCGGCTACGCAGGCCAGCGCTTCCGCAGTCACGCAGATCCACTCGGCCTGCTGCTATTCGCCTTCGACGGCACCCGCAACGCTCCGTCCACACGCACCAACGTCTGGCTCATGAGCCAGCTCTATCAGGATGGCAGCACGTTCTACATCCCAGGCCCGGGTCAGCCCGGCAGAACCGACTATGACGCGTTGGCCGCCAGCTCGGCACACGCCATCATCGAACGCCAGTGGGCCCGCCTGCTGCAGACACTGCATGCCCGCCAGTCCAGCCATGACTACACGGCCATCGATCTGGTCGGATTCTCACGCGGTGCCGCCCTGGCGCGACACTTTGCCAACAGGATCGCCGAGCACACACAGCAGGGGCGTTTCCAGGCCTACGATCCGGCACTGGGCCAGATCAGTCTGTGCGTAGACCTGCGCTTCATGGGCCTGTTCGACACCGTGGCCCAGATGGGCCTGAACGGTGCGCGCAACACTGAGTTCGACTTTTCGATTTCACCTGCCTGGCAGTGGGTTGCCCACGCGGTCGCCCTGCACGAGCAGCGGGCCCTGTTTCCGCTGACCGGGCTACGCGGTCCCGGCGAAGTCGGGGCCAATCTGGTCGAGGCCGGATTTCTCGGTGCCCATGGCGATATCGGTGGTGGCTACCTCGATACTTCCACCCGGGTAACCCAGCAGGGAGATCTCTCGGATGTCGCCCTGAACTGGATGCTCTGGCAAGCCCGGGCCAGCGGCCTGGCGCTCGCCGCTACCCCCTGGGCACACCGCCAGGTCGAGGACCCCACGCTGCACGACGAACGGCTGCCCTACCTGCGCCAGGGCGATCGCAGGATGGATGCCCCGGATACCGCCTGGCTGAACGCCCAGGCCCAGCATGAGCAACTGGGTGACCGGGCCCGCGATGCGCTGGAGAATTTCATCCAGCGAGTTCCGGAATGGCAAAACGCAGGTGGCAACGATGTCGGCAGCGTGAACATGGAGGAATATGGCCGCTGGCTGGAAGAGACCCAGGGCTTCAGGATGGCATCGCCCCCCGGGTCGCTGTAAACTTGACGTCTTCTCTCATTATTTCAAGCCGATTCCATGCTCCCCGAGCAACAGCACACTCTTGCCGACCTGATCCGCGCCGCCGTAGCGCACCTGCTTCCCGATGCCCAGCCGACGATCCGCCTGGAGCGCCCCAAGGTCGCAGCCCATGGCGACATCGCCTGCAACGTTGCCATGCAGGTCGCCAAGCCTGCCGGCCGCAATCCCCGCGAACTGGCCCAGCAGATCGTCGATACGCTGATGGCCGAACCTGCCGCTCGCGAATTGCTCGAAAGCGGCGAAATCGCCGGGCCCGGCTTTATCAATTTCCGCATTACGGCAGCCGCCCGCCAAGCGGTGCTGCCGGCCATCGCGCAACGTGCGACCGAATACGGCCGGGCCGCGCGCAATGGCAACAAGGTGCTGGTCGAGTTCGTCTCTGCCAACCCGACCGGCCCCCTGCACGTCGGCCATGCCCGCCAGGCGGCACTGGGCGACTCCCTATGCCGCCTGTTCGATGCCAGCGGCTGGGATGTGACCCGAGAGTTCTACTACAACGACGCCGGCAACCAGATTCACAATCTGGCCCTCAGCGTCCAGGCGCGTACGCGTGGCCTCACACCAGATTCGACCGAGTACCCTGCCGATGGCTACAAGGGGGACTACATCGCCGACATCGCCCGCGACTTCCTGGCCGGTGCTACCGTGCAAGCGGCCGACAGCACACCGGTCACGGCCAGCCGCGATGCCAATGACCTCGATGCCATCCGCCGCTTCGCCGTCGCCTACCTGCGCCGCGAGCAGGATCTCGACCTGCAGGCCTTCGACCTGAAGTTCGACAATTACTACCTGGAAAGCTCCCTGTACGAAGACGGGCGCGTCCAGCAGGCCGTCGATCGCCTGATCGCCAGCGGCCACACCTACGAAGAAGGCGGTGCGCTGTGGCTGCGCACCACCGAGCTGGGCACGGGCGACGACAAGGACCGCGTGATGCGCAAGTCCGAAGGCGGCTACACCTATTTCGTACCCGACGTGGCCTACCACCTGGCCAAGTGGGAGCGCGGCTACATCAAGGCCATCAACATCCAGGGCAGCGACCACCACGGTACCGTGGCCCGCGTGCGTGCAGGCCTGCAGGCGCTGGATCTTGGCATCCCCAAGGACTATCCCGACTACATCCTGCACAAGATGGTCAAGGTGATGCGCAGTGGCGAAGAAGTCAAAATCTCCAAGCGTGCCGGCAGCTATGTCACCCTGCGCGACCTGATCGACTGGGTCGGACGCGACGCAGTGCGCTACTTCCTGCTCCAGCGCCGCGCCGATTCCGAATTCGTGTTCGACATCGACCTGGCGCGCAAGCAGAGCGACGAAAATCCCGTGTTCTACATCCAGTACGCGCATGCCCGGATCTGCTCGATTCTGCGCAAGCATCTGGAGGAAAATACGGCGAATGCTCAAGTCGATGTCCTGGCGACGGATACAGCCGATTACGCCCAGGCAGACATCAGCCTGCTGACAGCCCCCAGCGAATTTATCCTGCTGCAACGGCTGGCTGAATTCCCGGCCATGGTTCAGCAAAGCGCCCAGGATCTCGCACCACACCAAGTGGCTTTCTGGCTGCGCGACTGCGCTGCCGACTTCCATGCCTGGTACAACGCCGAGCATACGCTGGTCGATGATCGTGCCCTCAGGCTGGCTCGCCTGCGCCTGGCGGCCGCTACCCGGCAGGTGCTGGCCAACGGCCTTGCACTGCTCGGTGTATCGGCACCCGAGCGCATGGACCGCAGCATCAGCGAATAAGACACGACATGGCAAAACCCCGACGCCGCACCCCTGCCCGCTCCAGTAACCGCAGCAGCCCGATTTTCACCATGCTGGCCGGGCTGCTCATCGGCCTGGTGGTCGCGGCTGTCGTGGCGTTCTACGTCACGCAGGCACCTGTGCCGTTCGTGGACCGCGCCACGCGCGAACCTTCGCAGAACAATCGCCCTCCCGATCCACGCCAGGCCCCCGATCCCAACAGCGGTCTGTACGGACGCGACGGAGCCGCCGGGCTCCCCCATGGGGGCCCAACGGCAGACCAGCCTGCACCGCCCCCGATCGGCGGCCAGCAGGCAAGCACGCCGTCGGCACAGCCCGACGACGCCGTAGGCGCGCTGATCGCCTCGCTGCCGCCGCAGCAGCAATCTGCAACCCCACCAGCCCCTCGCCAGAACGCGTCACCCTCGGCCGCCACCGGCACCATCCAGCCAGCCGCACAAACCGCTGACCGGTCGGCACCAAAAGCGGCAGCCCCTGCACCTGCCGCAGCGTCATCCGGCAGCTACTTCCTGCAGGTCGGTGCCTTCCGGGTCGCTGAAGATGCCGAAAACCGGCGCGTAGAAATGCTGCTGCTCGGCCTGCCCGCAGAGATCCAGAAAGCCGACGTCAATGGCGTACTGGTCAACCGCGTGCGAGTCGGCCCGTTCGAGCGACTGGACGACATGAACCGGACGCGTGCGCGGCTGGCCGCCGACAACATCACCTCGACGGTCATCCGCCAGTGACCCATCGCCGCAGACCTGCCAGTTTCGGCAGTCCTGGCAGGAATTGAACTTGTTTGACCGGACATAGTCCTACCCCAGCAACCCTTTTGCCCGTCATCCGATCAGGTTATATCCATGCGTACACTTTTCCAACGTCTGATTTCCACCTTTGCCCTTGCGGGTGCCGCCATGCTGTTGCCTGCCGGTGCCCAGGCCCAGAGCACGCCATACGTCACCCTCGAACGGCCCCACCAGACCGACAGCGGTGACAAGATCGAGGTACTGGAATTCTTCTCCTATACCTGCGGCCACTGCGCTGCACTGGCCCCCCTGCTCGACACCTGGACCAAGAACCAGCCGGATGACGTCGCCGTCGTTCATGTTCCCATCGCCTTCAACGCCGGCATGCGTCCGCTGCAACAGCTCTACTACACGCTGGAAGCCATGGGCCGCACCGACCTGCACCTGGGCGTGTTCCGTGCCATCCACGAGCAGCGGACCCGCATGTTCGATGAGGCCGGCATCACCAAATGGGCCACCGAGACTGCCGGTCTCGACCCCAAGGTCTTTGCCGACACCTACAACTCCTTTGGCGTGCACTCGCGCATGCAACGTGCCAACCAACTGGCAGAAAGCTACGCGATTGACAGCACACCGCAGGTAGCCGTCGATGGTCGCTTCCTGACCTCACCGGCACTGGCCAACGGCTATGCACAGACGGTCACGCAGACCGATGCCCTGGTCAAGCAGGTCCGGGCCTCGCGCTAAAACACATATCGCCACAGTCCCTGCTCCTGTCGCTACACGCCGGCACCACGCTCCAGAAAACCATTTCTGAGACCGCCCGGCGACGAGAAAATGGCCGCACATCTGTGCGGCCATTTTCATACAATCCGGGCAAACTCAGACCAGGAACCAGAGCGCCGCCATCAACGTCGGCCCAAGCGCCGACAGAAACAGCTTGAGCGGCGAGATTGCCCCATCCGGGAAGCAACTCTTCAGGATGGCGAAGCCCGCCGGATTGGGCGCATTGGCGATCACCGTCAGCCCGCCACCCGTGACCGCACCGGCGACCAGCATGTAGCGCCAGGCTTCATTCGTACCCTCGACCAGCGAGCCCAGATAAGTCAGGGCCGCATTGTCCGTCACGGCAGTCAGGGCCGTGGCACCCCAGAACAGCACCAGCGGCGACAGACTGCCCAGCAGATCCTGCAACCACCATTTCTGCAGCCCACCCAGCAAGACCAGGCCAGCCAGGAAGAAACCGACCATCAGTCCCTCACGGATCATCAGGCGATTCTGGTACTGCGGATAGGCACCGGCGTAGCCGATGAACAGCATCAGGAAGCCCAGAAAAATGACCGGGTGATGCGCCGACAGCACGATACCCAGCAGGAACAGGACATGGATGCCGATAACAATCAACGGCACGCGGGATCGCGTATCGGCAGCGGAAGCGCAGGCCTGGTCACGTGAGCGCCCGGCCCCCAGTTCACCATCGAGCAGGTGGCGGCGGCATATCAGCGTCAGCAAGGCGGCGTTGAGCGTAACGGCAACCGCAGCGCGCCAGCCGAAATGACTCAGCATATAGCCTGTATCCCAACCGAACACCTGGGCCACCATCAGCACCGGCGGCGCAGCATAGGCCGTCAGTACTCCACCGATGGAGATATTGACAAACAGCACGCCCAGCGTCAGGTATTTGAAACCAGCCTGCTCCGAGCGCTGGAAATAAGCATCACGCAACAGCAGTGCTGCCAGCGTCATGGCGGCGGGTTCGGTGATCAGAGATCCGGACAGCGGCACGGCCGTCATGATCACGAAGAACATGGCCAGCTCGCGCGGCAGGGGCAGGATACGGGACAGACCGCGCACTACCATGTCGACCAATTCCAGGATCGGGCGACTGGCAGCCACCACCATGATCACGAACACAAAGGCCGGCTCCGTGAAATTGCGCGTATCCATGTACGCCACGGCCTCGCCGACACCGGAGAACAGGGCCATGCAGGCCAGCAGCACGCAGGCCCAGACGCCGAAGACGGCCTCGACCTCTGAGAGCAGATGCCACAGACCGGCATGCGGACCATTGCGATGCGCCAGCCGGGCAAAGACCGGAACGGAAAAGGTATGGATGACGGCAATCGCGAACAGTACCGTTGCGATGATTTCGATATGATGCGGCGACTGCATCTTTCCTGGCTCCAGATCGTTACAAAAGCAGCCTGCAATGTAGCACCATCATCCCGCCCGCAGCGCCTGTCGCTTGCACTGTCTTTCAATATCCTGACAACATGGATATGCGTACAGGCAAGACCCTCGGATACAATAGGTGCCATGTTATCCCCCTCTCACACCCCGTCCAGGACAGTGCTGCGCTTTGAAGGCGCGGCACTCGGCTATGGCGAATTCACTGTGCTGCGCGACATCAGCCTGCAGATCGATGCCGGCCAGGTCGTTGCGCTCATGGGTGGTTCCGGCTCGGGCAAGACCACGCTGCTGCGGGCTGCCACCGGGCAGATCCGGCCCCTGAGCGGCCAGGTGAAGGTTTTCGGGCACGACATCGGACAGGCCGATGCACACCAGTTGCAGACGCTGCGCAAGCGCATGGGCGTCCTGTTCCAGCAGGGTGCGCTGTTCACCGATCTCAACGTGTTCGAGAACGTCGCCTTTCCCCTGCGTGAACACACCCGGCTGGAAGAGTCCGCGATCATCGCCAAGGTGCTCAATACACTCGATGCCGTCGGCCTGCGTGCCGCTGCCCATCTGGCCGTGGCCGAGATCTCCGGCGGCATGGCCCGACGCGTGGCACTGGCGCGCGCCGTCATCCTCGAGCCCGAGCTGATTCTTTACGACGAACCTTTCGCCGGGCTGGACCCGATCTCGCTGGGCATCACGGCGCAGTTGATCCGCACGCTGGCCGACCGGCTCGGTTGCGCATCGGTCCTGATCACCCACGACGTGCAGGAATCCTTCGCCATCGCCGACCAGGTCTATCTGGTCGGCCAGGGCAAGATGCTGGCCAGCGGCAGGCCTGACGACCTGAACCGGTCCCAGGACCCCTATGTGCAGCAGTTCCTGCAGGGAGCCGCCGACGGCCCGGTCGCCTTCAACTACCCGGTCACGCCTGCCTTCGAGCGCTGGCTGGCACGCCACGGGAGCCACTCATGAACCCGGCCCTCCTGCTCTCGCGTCTGGGTGGCAAGGTTCGTCGCAAGCTGTCTGCGCTGGGCTTTTTCACCCGCTTCTTCCTGACCCTGCTCAGTCGCAGCGGTACCGCCCTCAAGCGTCCCCGGCTGGTCACGCAGCAAATCCATTTCATCGGCAACTATTCCCTGCTGATCATTGCCGTGTCGGGCCTGTTCGTCGGCTTCGTGCTGGCCCTGCAGGGCTATTACATCCTGAGCAACTATGGCTCGGCCGAAGCCGTCGGCCTGATGGTGGCGCTGTCGCTGATGCGTGAACTGGGGCCTGTCGTCACCGCCCTGCTGTTCGCCGGGCGAGCCGGCACGTCGCTGACCGCCGAGATCGGCCTGATGAAAGCCGGCGAGCAACTGGCCGCCATGGAGGTCATGGCGGTCGATCCGATCCGTCGTGTGCTGGTGCCCCGTTTCTGGGGCGGCTTCATCGCCATGCCCATTCTGGCCGCGATCTTCTCGAGCGTCGGCATCCTGGGCGGCTGGCTGGTCTCCGTGCACCTGATCGGCATCGACGCCGGTGCATTCTGGTCGCAGATGCAAAATGGCGTGGACGTCTGGGATGATGTCGCCAACGGCGTCATCAAGAGCCTGGTATTCGGTGCCACCGTCACACTGGTCGCTCTCTACGAAGGCTGGCAGGCCCGCCCCACCCCCGAAGGCGTCTCGCGCGCCACCACCCGCACTGTCGTCACAGGTGCCCTGGCCGTCCTGGGCCTGGACTTCCTGCTGACCGCCCTGATGTTTGGCAATTGAGGTATCCCCATGTCTACTGAAAAAACCGATTTCTGGGTAGGACTGTTTGTGTTCCTGGGTGCCCTGGCACTGGCTTTCCTGGCCCTGCGCGCGGGCAACCTGAGCACCTTCTCCTTCGCCCCGACCTACTCCATAGGTGCCAGCTTCGATAACATCGGCAGCCTCAAGGCTCGTGCCCCCGTCAAGAGCGCCGGCGTGGTGGTGGGCCGGGTCAACAAGATCGATTTCGACAACAAGTCATTCCAGGCACACGTCACCCTGGACATCGAGTCGCAATACAAATTCCCCAGCGACAGCTCGGCCCTGATCCTGACTTCGGGCCTGCTGGGCGAACAGTATGTCAGCCTGGATCCGGGCGGCGATGACGCCGACCTCGAAAACGGCCAGACCATTACCTACACGCAAGGCGCCGTCGTGCTGGAGAACCTGATCAGCAAATTCCTGTACAGTTCCGCAGACAAGGAAGGCAGCGCCCCTGCCAACGACGAACATCCCGCGCCAGTCGCGCCGGCACACTGATTCCGCCCGGAGCCCTTACCATCATGCGTTTCAACCTCAAACCCGTTGCCCTGACGACCTGCCTGGCCCTGACGCTGGCAGGCTGTGCGCCCCTGCCGGGCAAGCCGGATCCGCAGGATCCGTTCGAGCGCTTCAACCGCGGCGTCTATCAGTTCAACGATACCGTCGATCGTGCCGTGGTGCGCCCCATCGCCGCCATGTACACAGACCTGACGCCCAGTGGTGCCCGCAGCTGCGTCAGCAATATTTTCAGCAATATCGGCGACATCTGGAGCGGCCTCAACAGCTTCCTGCAGGGCCGTGGCGTCGATTTCTTCAATACGCTGGGCCGGGTGCTGTTCAACACCACGGTCGGCCTGGGCGGCTGCTTCGACGTGGCCACCGCCAATGGTGCCAACCGCATTCCCAACGACTTCGGCACCACGCTGGGCGTCTGGGGCGTGGGCCAGGGTCCCTACCTGGTGCTGCCACTGATCGGCCCGAGCACAATCCGCGATACCGGTGGCCTGCTGGGCGACTGGGTCGCCAATCCGATCACGCCGGGAAGCATCAACGACGTGCCGGTACGCAATACCGTCTTGGGCACCTACTTCGTCAGCAAGCGTGCCGACCTGCTGCAGGCCAGCGATACGCTCGACAGCATTGCACTGGATCCCTACAGCTTCACCCGGGATGCCTACCTGCAACGCCGTGAAGCCCTGCTCAAGGGGCTCAACAGCACCGACCTGCCCGACTACGAAGACGAGGATGACGAAAGCATCGCGCCCGTTGCCGCGCAACCCGTCATCACCCCGAAACCCTGAACGGAGAGACATGCATATGCAGAACACTGTCCATCCCAACACACCCCTGCTGCGCAGGCTGTTTTTCATCGCCATGATCGGCCTGCTGCTGACGGCCGCCTCGGTCTGGCTGCGTCCGGCTGCCGCCCAGGATGCCCAGCCCGATCCCCAGGGTGCGCCGCAGGTTTTCATCGAAACCGTGGCCAACCAGGCACTGGCCCGCATCCGTGCCGACGGCAGCGTCCGCGCCGGCGACCGTGCCCGCATCAACCGGGCCGTCGATGAGCTGATCCTGCCCTATGTGGACTTCGAGAAGACCACCCGCCTGGCAGCGGGTCGCCACTGGCGCAACGCCACACCCGAACAGCGTCAGCAACTGGCCGAAGCCTTCCGCGGCACGCTGATCCGCACCTACAGCGGTGCTCTGACCCAGGTCGACAACCAGACAGCCATCCAGATGCTGCCCTTCCGCGGCGATGCAGATGCCAAGGATGTCGTGGTGTCATCGCAGTTCATCCAGGGTACCCGTCCGCTGGCCCGCGTGGACTATCGCCTGGAAAAGACGCCTGATGGCTGGAAAGTCTATGACCTGAACGTGGAAGGCATCTGGCTGATCCAGAACTACCGCAATCAGTTCAACCAGCAGATTCAGCAGAACGGCATCGACGGTCTGATCCAGGCGCTGAATACCCAGAACTCCCAGACCAGCCAGTAACCACTGACCTGATCGACTTCCGGGGGACATCCCCCCGGCATCCTTCTCTCTACCAGGGCATGGCCATGCTCATGGCCAGATACAGGCCCAACAGCCTGGCCCCCCCGGTCTGCACGGCATTGACCAGGCGCTCGCCTATCATCAATGCGTAGCCACGCCCCCTGAAACTGCGGATTTCGAGGTGAGCCATCTCGGCACTGAAACGTGCCCGCAGCTTGCGCCGCAGGTTGCTGACATGCGTATCGAGCCTGCGCTCCTTGGGCATGAATCCGGGCCCGAGGGCAATCTGTCCCAGTTGCTCGCGACTGACCAGCATGTTCGCGTGGCGCACCAGCATCGCCAATACATCCATCTCCACGGCCGTCAGATAGACCTCCGCACCACCGATCCGTGCCACTGAGCGGGCTGGGTCCAGGCTGAGGTTATCAGCGCTCAACGGGGTGAGGGCCGCCGCCGGATGACCAGCCTGGCGCATGCAGGCCTGGATCTGCAGATGCAGGGCATCGACATTGACCAGGCTGGGCAAAGCCACGACACACTCCCGCCATCCGGCATAGTCCCGGAATGCGGACAGAGCATCATCACCCAGGCAAACGATGCGGGGCAACCTTGCAAGCGTCAGCAATCGCGCATGAACCTCGGTCGGGACCGTACCCGCCAGTATCACCATGTCGAGAGGGGTATGTCGTATGTGCCACAGCATGGCCATCTCATCGCACGCCAGGTGAAAAGAGACGGGCACCGACACGGGCAGCGCACCGGCAAACTGCCTGAGCGCCTCGGCATCCATTGCCAGCAGGACATTGAAGGGTTGAAAAGGGAAGGATGTGTGCACGGCCAGAGAACAAGAATAAGGATCAACCGCAACAACGTTGCCGGCAGGCAACATCGGCCAATCGATAACGCCAAGCAGATACAAGAAGCATTTAGAAGTGTATAGAGCGCAATTCAAAAACGCAAATCAATAACATTTGCATATCAAATGCCGTACCAGCCACGCCACATCCGGCACCGGCCCTTTACAGCCTTCATCCGCTACTACGGTATTTTCATGGACCACACCTTGCACACCAAGCGCCTGCACGGCGCCATCTGGGCAGCCCTGGCCAGCCTGGCCCTGCTGCCGGCCAGTCATGCCCAGTCCCAGGACACGACAACGGCAACCGGCAACACCGTCAATACGCTCGACAACATTGTGATCACCGCGACCGGTACCGAGGTCGACCTGCGCGATGCGCCCGCCAGCATCAGCGTCATCAGCCGCGAGGAGATCGAACGCAAGCCCGTCACCAGCATTGCCGAGCTGCTCAACACCGTCCCGGGTGTGTCCGGCGGCTACGCGGCCACGGGCGCGCAGTCCAAGATCAAGATCCGTGGCCTGCCTGAGGCCTATACGCTGATCCTGGTCGACGGCAAGCGCCAGGGCAGTTCTGCACATACCAACTACCGTCCCGACCTCGGCCAGCAGGATCTGGACTGGATCTCGCCCGAGATGATCGAACGCATCGAAGTGGTCCGCGGCCCGATGTCCTCGCTCTACGGCTCCGATGCCATGGGCGGCGTGATCAACATCATTACCCGCAAGGTATCGCCTGTCTGGGCCGGCACCTTCACCAGCAACTACAGCAAGCCCGACAATTCCGACCGGGGCGATACCTATCAGTTGGGAGCCAATGTCAGCGGCCCGCTGACCGAACAGCTCGGCCTGCGCCTGGGTGGCAATGTCACTCGCCGTACCGCCGACGATGTAGCCGGAGGCGCTTCCGGCACGCGCAACCAGAATGTCAATGCGCTGCTCAACTGGCAGATCACGCCCGACCAGAGCATCAGCGCCGACGTGGCCCAGGGTATCCAGCGTGCCACGCCATCCACCCAATTGGCGGCCAATGGCAACCCCATCGTCGCGGCATGGGGTTCCAGCAAGCTGACACATACCAGCTACGGGCTGACGCACGATGGCCGTTACGGTGCGGTCTCGTCCAAGGTCAACCTGTACCACAACAAGTACGAAAACGAAGGCAGCTCTGCCGCCAGCAACTCGAGTGAAACCATCCTCGATGGCAAGATCGATCTGCCCTATACCCTGTTCGTCGACAACCTGCTGAGCACCGGCCTGCAGTGGAAACGCGAAGAACTGGAAAACTCGGACACCATCGGCACCGTGCCCGTCACCTGGAACGGCGAAGCCTCGCCCGGCGCAAAACTCGACAGCAATACCTGGGCCGTCTTCGGTGAAAACCAGATGTTCCTGCGCGACGACCTGACGCTGACACTGGGCCTGCGCATGGACCACCACGAGAAATACGGCAACCACTGGTCGCCACGCGGCTACCTGGTCTACCACCCGACCGAAGCCTGGACGCTCAAGGGCGGCATCTCGCGCGGCTTTCGCGCGCCCAACCTCAAGGAAAATTCGGCAGGTGCCGCCACCCAATCGGGCGGCAACGGTTGCCGCAGCCTGGCCGGCATGGGCTGGACCGGCACCAGCACCAATGCGGACGGCACACGCGGTTGCTATATGGCAGGCAATCCCAACCTCGAACCGGAAACCAGCACCAGCTATGAGTTCGGAGCCGGCTATGCAGCCAACGGCTGGAGCGTGGAAGCCACCTACTTCCATACCGACTTCAAGAACAAGATCGACTACGCGCCGCTGGGGCTGATCAACGGCTACTGGTGGACCCGCATGGAAAACGCGCAGAAGGCCCGCACCCGCGGCCTGGAAGCCAGCCTGAGGGTACCGCTGCTGAGCACGCTGGAATGGCGCAGCAACCTGACACGCATGTTCGAGTCGAAGAACCTGTCTACAGGCCAGGATCTGCTGGTCGTGCCCAAGCTGACCATCAACTCCGACCTCAACTGGCGCATCACCGACCGCTGGACGGCCAACCTGAGCGCACAGTACGTGGGCAAGCAATCCGTACCGTCGGAAATCCCGCGTGGCGGCCTGACCTTTGCCAAGGCCTACACAACCTTCGACCTGACCACCCACTACGACGTGAACCAGAACCTGACCCTGCGTGCGGGGGTCATCAACCTGACCAACAAGTCCACGCTCAATAGCGGCAACAACTATGACAGCGGCAACCGGACCTACTTCGTGGGCCTGACCAGCCGTTTCTGAAACCAGCCTTCATGAGCGAAGGGGCGGGAGAGGTACCGGGCCCCGGCATTTCTCCCGCCCGAACGGGCATGGCCGCAATCAGGCCATGCGCTGCCACACATCATCACGCTTGGCCACACGATGCCAGACTGCCATGCCGAGGTGGCCGACGATGATAGCCAGCAGCACCCAGCCAAGCAGACCATGGGCCGCATTGCCCGCCGCGGTCATCCACTCGATCTTGTCCTCGCCTGCCGACCACAGCGGAATGCCGAAGGGCGCAAATGCACGGCCCGAACCATAGCTGCGCAGCAAGGCCAGGCTCGGAACCGCAAACATCAGCCCATACAGGGCCACGTGTCCAAGACGGGCCATCAAGCCACTACAGGATGCCTCATAGCCCGGTCGGCGACGAGCGTTGTACAGTGCCCAGACCAGGCGCAGCGCCACCAGCAGGAACAACAAGGCCCCCAGCGAGGCATGCGAACTCGTGAAAAAACCCGTCAGCGGGGTCTTGCCCAGCGTGACCTTGAAAATCATGCCGAGGAATTGCCAGGCGAAGATCGCCGCCATGCCCCAGTGAAGCAGTCGTGAGACAAGTCCATACTTGCCAGGACTGTCGAGCCAGTTCGCTTTCATTTTCTCTCCTGTCTGCGAATGAATTTAGACACTCCGAAGAGTGCCACACGCTGTTGTCTTTTATCTACACACAGATCAAGCCCGCGCCATTCCTCACGGGTTCTGCACACAATCTTCATAAAGTCTGCACAAAGTCCGTACGGCGCATCCGGTCTTTGGTGCAAAATAGACTTTCTCTATCAATACATCGCGGGATAGCACTCTGGATACCATCGGTCTTGTTCTGGTCATGCTGCTGGCCGTGGTCGCCAGCGGCTGGATTGTACGTCTGCTGCCCATCGCCATCCCGCTGCCCCTGGTCCAGATCGCACTGGGCGCGGTCATGGCCAGCATTTTCCAGTACGACATCCAGCTGGAACCTCACATCTTCTTCCTGCTGTTCCTGCCGCCGCTGCTGTTCCTGGATGGCTGGCGCATCCCCAAGCGGGATCTGCTGCAGGACAAGACCATGATCATCCAGCTCGCGCTGGGGCTGGTCATCTTCACGGTCATCGGGCTGGGCTACCTGATCCACTGGATGATCCCCGCCATGCCGCTGGCTGTTGCCTTTGCACTGGCCGCCATCGTCTCGCCCACCGATCCGGTCGCGGTTTCCTCGATTGCCGCACGCATCCCCATCCCGAAACGCCTGATGCACATCCTTGAGGGAGAATCCCTGCTCAACGATGCATCGGGCCTGGTCTGTTTCCGTTTTGCCGTCGCGGCCGCCGTCACCGGCACCTTCTCCCTGCCCCATGCCACGCTCACCTTCCTGTGGGTGGCGGCAGGCGGCCTGCTGTGCGGTGCGGGCTTTACGCTGGCCATTTCCTATGCCCAGACCTGGCTGGGTCGCCGCATCGGTGAAGAACCCGGGGCCCAGATCCTGGTCAGCGTCCTGATCCCCTTCGGAGCCTACCTGCTGGCCGAAGAGGTGGGAGCCTCGGGCATCCTGGCCGCCGTCGCTGCGGGCGTGGCCATGAGCTACGTCGAACTGTCAGGTCGGGCACTGGCCGCCACACGTATCCAGCGCAAGTCCCTGTGGGACATGATCCAGTTTTCCCTGAACGGCATCATGTTCGTCCTGCTGGGCGAACAGTTGCCCGGCATTTTCGAAGGCGCTGTCCGTGTCGTCCAGGAAACCGGCCACGAAAACCCCTGGTGGCTGCTGGTCTACGCCCTGGTCATCAACATCGCCCTGGCCCTGCTGCGCTTTGGCTGGGTTCGCCTCTGCCTGCTGATCAATGGCTGGGTTGCACGCCGACGTGGCCAGGCCGAAACCCAGGTAGGCATGCGCCTGACCGCCGCCGTTTCACTGGCCGGCGTGCGCGGTGCCGTCACACTGGCCGGCGTGCTCACCCTGCCCCTGCTCCTGCCCAGCGGCGAAGCCTTTCCGGCCCGTGACCTGGCGATCTTCCTGGCCGCCACCGTAACCATCATCTCGCTGATCACTGCCAACCTTGGCCTGCCGCGCCTGCTCAAGGGCCTGCACATCCCCGACATTTCATCCCAGGCGACCGAGGAGGCCCAGGCGCGGCGCCTTGCCGCCGACGCCGCGATCCATGCGATCGAGCAATCACAGCACACGCTGGAAGCCCGCTACGAGAATCCACAGCTGTGCGCCGAAGCCGCCGCCCGGGCCATGGATGCATACCGGCGCAAGATCGAAGCCGGCACGATTGCCGCCGAAGAGGCCTCCGACCTGCGGTTGGGTGCATCCATCGAACAGGAGTTGCGCCTGACCGGTCTGCAGGCCGAGCGGGCTGCGGTTTTCCGGCTGGCACGCGAACATCGCATCACCGACGAAACCTCGCGCAAACTGGTCCATGAAATCGATCTGATGGAAGCACGGTTGCGCTGACCACAGAAGCCCCGGCATCCGGGGTACACTGTCGATATAGCAGACGAGCCGCTTATGTTTGACATTCTGGTCTACCTGTTCGAGAACTACTACACCCCGCAATCCTGTCCCGAGGCCGATGTACTGGCACGCCGCCTGGCGGCAGCCGGCTTCGAGCGCGAGGACATCCACGATGCGCTGGGCTGGCTCTATGGGCTGGCCACGTCCACCGAGCAGTGCGTCGAACTCGCCGCCCGTCCGGCTGGACAGTCCTGCCGCATCTATACCGACGACGAATACCAGTTGCTGGGCAGCGAGGCTGTCGGCTTCCTGTCTTTCCTGGAAAACAGCGGTGCGCTGCCCGCGCCCATCCGCGAAATCGTGGTTGAACGCGTCTGGGCGCTGGACGAACGGCCCATCGGGCTGGACAGGCTCAAGACCATCGTGCTGATGGTGCTCTGGAGCCAGGAGGCCGAGGTGGACCACCTGATCCTGGAAGAACTGCTGTCCGCGCAGGAAGACCCACGTCCCCTGCACTGATGCCGGACGCCAGGGCGGCATCAACGTACCGTTCCACCACCGTTCATGCTCGCCTGAATGACCGCTGACATGGGTGCCCCTTCTTATATCGGCCGTTTTGCCCCCAGCCCAAGCGGACCGCTGCATGCCGGCTCGATCGCCACGGCCCTGGCCAGTTGGCTCGATGCCCGTGCTGCCAATGGCCGCTGGCTGCTGCGCATAGAAGATATCGACATCCCGCGTACTGTCGCCGGTGCTGATCGGATCATCATGCAGCAATTGCAGGACCTGGGCCTGCACTGGGACGGCGAACCTGTCTGGCAATCCCGACGCCATGAACGCTACGCCGACGCCCTGACGCACCTGCAGGCATCACATGCCGTCTACGGCTGTGGCTGCACCCGGCGAGAAACCGGCGGCGGCATCTATTCGGGCACCTGCCGCCAGGGCCTGCCACCTGGCCGCACGACCCGAGCCTGGCGCTTCCGGGTGCCGTCCGGCATCGAAACCTTCGAGGATCGCTGGCAGGGCATCCAGCAGCAGGATGTCGAGCGCGAGGCAGGTGACTTCATCCTGCGACGTGCCGATGGGCTCTGGGCCTACCAGTTGGCTGTGGTGGTCGATGATGGCGCACAGGGCATCACCCATATCGTGCGCGGTGCCGACCTGCTCGATTCAACCGCACGCCAACGAATGCTGTGCCGGGCGCTCGGGCTGCCACTGCCCGCCATGCTGCATACACCGCTGGTGCTGGACCCGGCCTCAGGTCTCAAGCTCTCCAAGCAAAACCATGCCCCTGCCGCCAACACCGGCCAGGCCCTGGAAACACTGCGCCAGGCCTGGCACGATCTGGGCTTTGCACCCTTGCCCGCATCACGACGCGATACGTTCCTCGCCACCGCCATCCTGCACTGGCAGGCCCGCTTTCCGTTATCCTGACTGCTTCGCCAGCCGGTCTGCGCAGGCACCGGAACAGGCGATGCAGCAGTCCATGCGTGCGCCTCTTTGGCGCAGCAGACTTGCAAAGCTGCTTTGTCCCCCCGTATCATCCGCGCTATCGTGGCGCAAGCCTGCATTGGATTCACATGACAAAAGCACTGATCATTGCCGAGAAACCTTCCGTCGCCCTGGACATCTCGCGTGCCCTGGGCGGATTCAAGCGCGAAGGCGATTTCTTCGAAAGCGAAAACTATGTGCTGGCCGCCAGCATCGGCCACCTGCTGAGTCTGGTCGCCCCCAATGATCCGGTGCGCGGCAAGTGGAGCTTCACCCATCTGCCGGTCATTCCGCCCGAGTTCACGCTCAACCCGGTCGACAAGAAAGCCACCGAACGCCTCAAGCTGCTGGTGCGCCTGGTCAAGCGCAAGGACGTGGATCGGGTCATCAATGCCTGTGACGCTGGGCGCGAGGGTGAGCTGATTTTCCGCTACATCGTGCAGTATGCGGGCAGCAAGAAGCCGGTCCAGCGACTGTGGCTGCAGTCCATGACCCAGAATGCCATCCGCGAGGCCTTCGAAAACCTGCGCGAAGACGAGCTGCTCAAGCCGCTCGAGGCGGCCGCCCGCTCGCGCGCCGAGGCTGACTGGCTGGTAGGGATCAACGGCACGCGCGCCATGACCGCCTTCAACAGCAAGGACGGTGGTTTCTTCAAGACGCCGGTGGGCCGCGTGCAGACCCCGACGCTGGCCATCGTGGCCGAGCGCGAGGACCGCATCCGCCGTTTCGTGCCGCGCGACTACTGGGAGGTCAAGGCCCAGTTCGTGGCCGCCGCCGGCCTGTACGAAGGCCGCTGGATCGATACTGACTTCACCAAGGATGAGCGCGATCCTGAAAAACGCGAATCGCGCCTGTGGTCGCAGGCAGCCGCCCAGAGCGTGGTGGCAGCCTGCCGCGAACAACCCGGCAAGGTCTCCGAGACCTCCAAGCCCAGCACCCAGTTGTCGCCCCTGCTCTACGACCTGACCTCGCTGCAGCGCGAGGCCAACTCGCGCTTCGGCTTTTCGGCCAAGACCACGCTGGCTCTGGCCCAGACCCTGTACGAACGGCACAAGGCACTGACCTACCCGCGGACCGACTCACGCTACCTGCCAGAAGACTATATCGCCACCGTGCACCAGACCATGCAGCACCTGGCCTCGGGCGAGTCGGCTGCCGTCGGCAACCTGAGCCGCCATGCCAGTCATGTGCTGGAGCAGCACTGGGTTCGCCCCAACCGGCGCATCTTCGACAACAAGAAGGTGTCGGATCACTTTGCCATCATCCCCACGCCACAATTGCCCAGGGAACTGAGCGAAGCCGAAGGCAAGCTCTACGACCTGATACTCAAGCGCTTTCTGGCCGTCTTTTTCCCGGCCGCCGAATTCCGTGTCACGACGCGACTCACCGAAGTCTCGGGCCATACGTTCAAGACCGACGGCAAGGTGCTGGTCGCCCCCGGCTGGCTGGCCGTCTATGGTCGTGAAGCCCAGGGCGACGATACCAATCTGGTGCCGGTTGCCGAAGGCGAGACCGTGCGGACCGAGGATATCGAAGCCATTGGCCTGCAAACCAAGCCGCCAGCGCGATTCAATGAAGGTACGCTGCTCTCCGCCATGGAAAGCGCCGGCAAGCTGGTGGAAGACGAGGAACTGCGCGAAGCCATGTCAGAGCGCGGTCTGGGTACGCCTGCCACGCGGGCAGCCATCATCGAAGGCTTGCTGACCGAAGGCTACATGCGGCGCGAAGGCCGCGACCTGGTGCCCACCGCCAAGGCACGTCAGCTCATGACACTGCTGGCCGGCCTGAACGTCCACGAACTCACCTCGCCCGAACTGACCGGGGAGTGGGAACACAAGCTCAAGCAGATCGAACAGGGCAAGCTGCAGCGCGAAGCCTTCATGCGCGAGATTGCGCAGATCACCCAGGTCATCGTCAAGCGCGCCAAGGAATACGAACGCGATACCGTGCCGGGCGACTATGCCACGCTGTCCACGCCCTGCCCGCATTGCGGCGGCGTGGTCAAGGAAAACTACCGGCGCTACGCCTGCACCCAGTGCGACTTTTCCATCGGCAAACACCCCGGCGGCCGTACGTTCGAGATCCCCGAAGTCGAGGAGCTTCTGGCCAAGAAAGAAATCGGCCCGCTCAACGGTTTCATCAGCAAGATGGGCCGCCCGTTTGCCGCCATTCTGCGCATCAATGACGAATTCAAGCTGGAATTCGATTTCGGCCAGAATGACGAAGAAGACGACGAGGCCGTCGATTTTTCAGGCCACACGCCGGTCGGTCCCTGCCCCAAGTGCCAGGCCAGCGTGTTCGAGCACGGCATGAGCTATATCTGCGAAAAGTCCACCGGCCCGGCCAAGACCTGCGATTTCCGCTCGGGCAAGGTCATCCTGCAGCAGGACATTTCGCGCGAGCAGATGGGCAAGCTGCTGTCGGAAGCAGGCCGCACCGACCTGCTCGACGGCTTCGTGTCCAGCCGCACCAACCGCAAGTTCAAGGCTTTCCTGGTGCGTCAGCCCGATGGCAAGGTCGGCTTCGAGTTCGAACCCCGTCCTGAAAAGAAGGGGTCCGCCGCCAAGCCTGCCGCAGCCCGCAAGACTGCAGCCAGCACGGCCAAGACCAAGACGGCGACCCGCACGACCAAGGCCGCCACGACCAAGACGACAGCCACTAAAAAAGCCACGACCCGCAAGCCGGCCGCCAAGAAAAGCAGCGAAAGCTAAACCCCTCGGCTGACACAACAAGACAAGGGCCGTCGTACTTCTGGTACGACGGCCCTTGTGGTTTCTGCATTTACACCCAACCAAAATGGTATGATATAACATTATATAAACTGACGTATTCAAGGCATCACCATGAGACCCCTGGCTTGGCCACTCATACTATGCAGCACGCTCGCATCCGCAACACACGCAGCATCCTCCGACAATACGGCAGTCACCATGGGAGCCGTGACAGTTTCGGAAACATTGGGCGCTTCCCTGCCGGCCAGCAGCATCCTGACTTCGGTTGATGTGATTGGAAGCGAAGAGGTCGCCACACAAAACGTGACCAACAGCTGGGAATTGCTGGGCATGATGCCCGGCATCCAGTTGACCGAAACACGCATGGGTGCCGAATCCGGCAAGCCGACATTCCGCGCATTCAATGGAGAAGGCTACATCAATGGCATCAAGGTCATGATCGACGGCATTCCCAGCAACGTGAACAGTGGCAACCAGCGCTTCATCGACATGATTTTCCCCCTCGATATTGACTATATCGAAGTGGTTCGCGGCACCAACGATCCACGCTACGGCCTGCACAACATCGGCGGCAATATCAATATCGGTACCCGCCAGGGCGGCAACTACACGGATGCCCGCCTGACCTATGGCAGTTTTGCCACCCGTGAAGTACAGATGGCGATCGGCCGCGAGTCGGGCGGTTTTGCACAGAACTATATTCTCGCCCGACAGGATATTCACGGTGAGCGAGCCAATAGCGCATCCCGAAAATATACGTTGGGCGGCAAATGGTTCCTGACCTCGGATTCCGGCGACTTCCGAATCGGTCTGATCACCCGCTTGCATCATCATGAGGCGGAAGAACCCGGCTTTCTGACCGCCACCGAACTTGCTGCCGACAGGGATCAATCGGCAGAAAAAAATGCAAATGACAGCGATGATCGCGACATGCGACATGCCAGCCTGCACATGGACTGGCAGATCAACGACCTGCTTGCCTGGAACAATCGTTTCTACTTCAATAGCTACGAGGATGACCGTCGCATTACATTTACCTCTTATCCGATCGGCAATGCCCCTCGCCAGCAACGCATATGGGATGAGCGCCAGTACGGCTGGCTCAGCAACATGACCTGGCAGGCGAATGATTACCTGATGCTCGACGGAGGCATCAACCTGGAACGCCAGATCAACACGTACGAACGCTACCGCTTCAACTACGCCCTGCCCACGGACTTCAATGCCCCTGCGGCGCGCACCCAGAACGATGAACGCTATACGCTGGACAACATCGGCGTCTATCTGCAGGCCATCATTCGCCCCACCGAGCGCCTGAAGATCATTCCAGCCTTCAGACTGGATAAATTCCATGGTCATACGGAACTCAACCTGACTGGTCAACGAGCCCCCCTGCAGGATTACAACTGGATCAAGCAGCCCAAGCTGAGCCTGGTATACAGTCTGACACCGGCCATCAACGTCTATGCCAACTGGGGGCGAACCTTCCAGATACTGACCGGATCGACCAGCCCTGCCTACATCACACCGGGTCAGGCGGGATACCGCCCATCAATCAATACCGGCAAGGAAATCGGGATTCGCTTCGAACCGACTCCCGGTACGCAAGCGCGCATTGCTGCCTGGCAGCAGGACGCCACCGATGAGGTCTCGAATATGCCCAGTACAGGCACCACCGTGGGTCTGGGCGAAACGCGGCGACGGGGCCTTGATCTGCAAGTGGCAACGCGCCTCAGCCCGACATGGCGCGTCTGGTTTTCACATGCCATCCAGGAAGCCAAGGTCAAGAGTGCCTTTCTTGCCGACGGCACATCCCTGGCCGGTAAAGAAGTGTTTTCCACCCCTCGCCACATTTCCAATCTCGGCGTGGAGTACAAGCCTGCCGCCAAATGGACGATTGGCCTGCAAGGGCGGCGCCAGGGTGCCTACTACATCGATGAACTCAATGCACAAGGGAAATATGGCGGTTTCACACTGCTGGATGCCAGCGTGAAATATGATTTCAGCGACAGCATCAGCGTGGACCTGCAACTCAAGAATCTGGCCAACCGTGAGTATGTCTACGCCTGGTATGACAATTTCTTCTGGGGTGATGCGAGTCAACCCATGTTCTCTCCCGGCGCAGGTCGCGCAGCCTATCTCTCACTGAACCTGAAAATGTAATTCTTGCTCAGCAAACAATTGAGCCAGTCCATGCGCCACATGGAAACACTCGGTGGCGTATGGACCTAAAAGCAAGGAATCGACAGTTCTATCGCCGACCGTCAGAAAAACCGGCTCCACAACGCCGACAGCGGCATCGCCAGCACCAGAGCCGGCAACAGATTGGCAACCGGCAGATTCAGCATGCCGCAGATCCGGAACCCGGTTGCCAGCAGCAGCAGGCCCCCCGTACCGGAGAAGTCTGCCTGCATGCCGGCATCGGTCAGTGGCATCAGAAATCCCGCAGCCAGCGCCAACATCAGTTGGATCGCCAGTTGCGGCGCGGCAATCACGGCCACGGCATAGCCCAGGCTGGAGGCAAAAATTGCCGCCGTGAACAGGTCCAGGAACGCCTTGGCGAGCAATACGCTGGCATCGCCCGTCATGCCTTCCTGCATGGAACCGAATACCCCGGCACCGCTGGCGCAGAACAACACGACCACCACCACATAGCGATCCAGGAAAGCCTGTTCATCCGCAGGCGCGGCATGGCCCGTGCCGCTGCGACGCTCCACCAGCAGCCGCACCGCATTGCCGGCGCGACCGATCCAGTGTTCCAGACGACACAACTCGCCAATCACCGCCCCCAGCAACAGCGCCATCACCGCAACCGGCAGATGCGCAGTGCGCACGGTCAGCATGACGCCCATGCCCAGGGCCGCCAGCCCAAACACCGATGGCAGCGTCTTGCGCAGGCTGGCCGGAATCCGGTCTCCCAGTGCCGCGCCACCGATGCCACCCAGCAGGATGGCGGCGCTGTTGATGAAAGGACCGATAACCATGGAGCACTCCGCAAGACCAGATCAAGTCGGCCATTCTACTGCTGTCGGCACGCCCGACATATTTCCCGCTACGGCACAGGGTGCGCCCGGAACCAGGTCTCTGCGTCCAGCATGATCTCGTTGTGTCCCACGCCTGCCGGCATCATCGGAAAGCAGTTTTCCTGGTCAGCCACGCAGACATCCAGGAAATAGGCCCCCGGATGATCCAGGCACCGCTGCAGTGCCGCTGCAAGCATGGCCGGATCGGACACACGTTCTGCAGCCCAGCCGAAAGCCTGCGCCAACTGCACGAAATCGGGCTGCGCCACATGCTGGCTGTGGCTGTAGCGCCCGCCATGAATCAGCTCCTGCCACTGTCGGACCATGCCCATGTAGCCGTTGTTGCAGAGCACCACCTTGACCGGTACGGCATGCTGGCTGGCCGTGGCCAGTTCCTGGATATTCATCATGATCGAGGCATCACCGCTGACGCACACCACGGTGCGTGCCGGATGGGCAATCTGCGCACCGATGGCCGCCGGCAGGCCATACCCCATGGTGCCCGCACCGCCGGACGTCAGCCAGCGCCCCGGCCCTCGCACCGAGAGGTGCTGTGCCGCCCACATCTGGTGCTGACCGACATCGGTGGAAACCACGGCATCGCGCCCCGCCAATGCCCGGTCCAGCGACTGCATCAGCGCCTGCGGCAGGATGTGCTGGTCATTTTCAGGCACGGCCAGACACTGTTGCGCGCGCCATGTGGCTATCCTGCCCCACCAGCCGGCCAGCCGCTGCGGTTCAGCCTCCAGTGCAGGCCAGAACGGCTCGAGCGCCGCCGCCAGGCCCAGCAGCATCTGCCCGCAATCGCCCACCAGGGCCACATCGACAGGCACCACCTTGTTGATCGACGTCGGATCGATATCGATGTGGATTTTCTGCGCACCCGGACAGAAGGCATCCAGGCGACCGGTAATGCGGTCATCGAAGCGGGCACCGACGCAGACCACCAGATCGGCCTCATGCATGGCGAGATTGGCCTCCAGCGTACCGTGCATGCCCAGCATGCCCAGGAACTGGCCATCGTCAGGCGGATAGGCTCCCAGCCCCATCAGGGTCAGCGTGCAAGGTGCCCCGACACGCCGTACCAGGGCGGTGAAATCCGCGCAGGCCTGAGGTCCGGACTGGATCAGACCGCCCCCCCCATAGAATACGGGCCGCCGGGCCGCTGCGATCAGCTCTGCCGCTCGCGTCAGGCCGCCACGCGGCAGGCGGGGTGCTGCCTCCTGCCGCCCCCGTCCATAGCCGGCACGCTGCGGGGCACGCCCCTGCTGCACATCCTTGGGCACATCGACCAGCACCGGACCCGGCCGCCCCTGACGCGTCAGCGCATAGGCGCGCTCGATCACCCTGGCAACATCGGAGGTCGAGCGGATCTGCGTATTCCACTTGGTCACGGGCCGGGAAATCCCCACCGCATCACACTCCTGGAAGGCATCGGTGCCGATCACCGCCGTCGAGACCTGGCCGCTGATGCACAGCACCGGGACCGAATCACACATGGCATCGAGCAGCCCGGACACGGTATTGGCCATGCCGGGACCAGACGTAACCAAAACCACACCGGTCCGCCCCGTGCTGCGCGCATAGCCTTCTGCGGCGTGAACGGCAGCCTGTTCATGGCGCACCAGAACATGGCGCAGCCTGGGCTCGGCATGCAGCGCATCATAAAGCGGCAATACAGCCCCCCCCGGATAGCCGAAAATGGTATCGACCCCAAGGGCGACGAGTTGATCGAGCAGCGCCTGGGCGCCGGTTCTGAGCTGGAGATCACGGGAACTGTTCATGCC
Source organism: Corticimicrobacter sp. (assembly GCF_040137905.1). Classification (NCBI taxonomy): domain Bacteria; kingdom Pseudomonadati; phylum Pseudomonadota; class Betaproteobacteria; order Burkholderiales; family Alcaligenaceae; genus Corticimicrobacter; species Corticimicrobacter sp. The sequence continues at coordinate 40,348 of NZ_JBEFDG010000032.1, read as the reverse complement.
GGATATCGTATCTGTGCAGCCGCAGAATAGGCATCCTTTATTTCTCCAGTTTTCGCCATAAAATAGGAAATCTTTCTTCAAAAAATCACTTTTAAAGAAAATGAATCTGGACAAGTTTGATCTGGCCATCCTGGCGTCCCTGCAACGCAATGCCCGAGCCAGTCTGAGCGAGATCGGTGCCGAGGTCGGACTGTCATCCACGCCCTGCTGGAACCGCATCAAGCGCATGGAACAGGCTGGCGTGATCCGGGGCTATACCGTCGATCTCGACCCTGCCCAACTGGGCTATCAGGACACGGTGATCGTGCATGTCACGCTGGATGACCACAGTGAGCAGACACTCTACGAATTCGGCCGCGCCCTGGCCGATATCCCGGAGGTGCTGGAGGCCTATCTGGTGTCGGGCGACTACGACTATTACATCCGCATCGCCGTGCGCGATACGCGTGACTATGAGCGGCTGCTGCGCGAACGGCTCTATCTGATCCCGGGCATCCGCCACAGCAAGTCCAGTTTCGTACTGCGCCAGCTCAAGCAGGGGCGGCTGCCGCTGCAGCGAAGAGATGCATAGCCCCGAGGGTTATGCAGGTATCACACCAAATCAGTAATAATAACCATTATTAATGCTAAAATCGTCGGAACAATTCAATCGTGTTTCCGATGTCCACACCTACCGCAACGCCCATCCTGGCAGCCCTGATCCGCCACTATGATGCGCTGGTCGGCCACATCCAGACACGCTTTGGCTGTCGGCATTTTGCGCAGGATGTGGTTCAGGATGTCAGCGTCGACCTGCTGACCACGCCACGACAGGCCATTCGCCAACCCCGCGCCTTTCTCTACCGCCTGGCCACGCACCAGGCCATCGATCACTGGCGCAGCCAGCGTGCCCGCCAGGCAGCGCTCGAACAACCCGCCGCACAGCACTGGCTGCAACCCGAAGCCACGCCCAACCCACACGAAGCGCTGGAAAGCCTGCAGACCGAGGCCCGCCTGATCCAGTGCCTGGCCAGCCTGCCATTGCGCTGCCAGGAGGTCTTTTCACTGCATGTGCTGCATCAGGTTCCGCAGACCCGGGTCGCAGACATGCTGGGCATATCGCGCACCATGGTCGCCCGGCACCTTGAACGCGCCCATGCCGCCATACGGGAAGTGCTCGACCATGCGGCCTGAGCCTGCAACCGGTGGTCCCGTATCCGGCCATGCCTCGCCGCCCATCACCAGCGAGCCTGTCGCTCAGGAGGCCTTGCAACCCTATCTGGAGACCCTGCGTCTGGTTCTGCCCACCCCGGATGAAATCCTGCGCCGTGCGCGTCGCCGCAAGCGACGCCTGACAGCCGCCGCCAGCCTGACGCTGCTGGCAATCCTGGCCACCGGCCTGCGGCTCTGGAATCCGGTTCTGGAACAGCACACCCTGCAGATGCGCATCGGCCAGCGCGGACACTGGACACTCTCGGATGGCAGCACACTGGCACTCAATACCGATAGCCGCATTGCAGTGCGCTATCGGCTGTTTTCCCGGGAATTCACACTGGAGCAGGGCGAGGCCATCTTCACCGCCGCCCACTCCGCGCTGCGCAGCTTTACGGTGCAGGCCGGGCCGGTACTGATTGAAGATATCGGTACGGTCTTTGCCGTGCGTCATACGGACCTGGGCGCACAGATCGGCGTCATGGTATTGGAGGGACGTGTCGATGTGCTGGATGCCCAGGGTCGACGCCACATCCTGCGTGAACAGGATGCCCTGCGCCTGACACAGGCCGGCACGCACACCACACACCGCGATGCCGATCCAGACCGGCTGGCATGGCGCGACGGCAAACTGCTGTTCCGCCAGACACCGTTGGGCACGGTGCTATCCGAAATCCAGCGTTACCGGCAGGCACCGATCCGCCTGCACGACAACAGCCTGGCAACCCTGCCGATCACCGGACAGTTTGAACTCGGCAATCTCGAGGATATCCTGGCCTTCCTGCCCCGTATCGCACCGCTGGCCGTGCAAAAGCAATCCGACGGCAGTCTTGATATCCGTCGCCGTCCGGCAAAATGAAATAATTTGTAAATTCAGGTTGGCACTCTAGCAGCCAGAAACGGCTTACTCCCACATCGCATCTTGATTCACCCAGGGAGGTTGTTTCCGTGTCTCGCTTCTTTCCACCGGCCCACAGCGCAATCTGCGCCCTGGCACTGGCCGGCGCATCCACGCTGTCCGTCCAGGCCCATGCACAGCAGGCCGCCCAGACCTTTGCCATTCCCGCCCAACCCTTGAGCGCCGCCATCCAGGCCGTCGCCCAGCAAAGCGGCATCCAGATCCTCTATGTGGACAGCATTCCGGCCAGTCTGAACGCACCGGCACTGACAGGCCAGCATACGCCTCGCCAGGCGCTGGAGCGCCTGCTGCAGGGCAGCAGCCTGCGTGTCGACAGCAGCGATGAGCGCATCTTCACGATCGCACCGGCACGCGATACGGCAACCGTCTCGCAACTGTCGGCCGTCCATGTGCACGGCCAGCAGGACGTGTTCGACGTGCGCCCCGGGCTGGTCACCACGGCCACCCGAACAGCCCTCAACCCCATGGATATTCCCCAGACGCTGGACTTTGTGGACACGCAGCGGGCCAAGGACTACGGCATCAACGAACTGAGCACGATGCTGGCAGGCATCCCCAACATCGACACGCAACCAGACATGCGGGCCGACTCCATCATGATCCGGGGTTTCGAGGCATCGTCGAACGATATTTACCTGGATGGCATCCGCGCCAGTGGCCAGATCCGCCACAGCACGGCCAATATCGAACGGGTCGAGGTCCTGAAAGGCCCCGCATCGGTACTCTATGGTCGTGGCAGCGGCGGCGGCATCGTCAACCAGATCAGCAAACAGGCCCGCTTCGACCTGGGCAGTTCAGTCACGCTGCGTGGCGGTTCGTGGCAAACAGCCGGCGGTACGCTCGACATCAACGAGGTCGTACACCCGAATATCGCAGTGCGTCTGACCGCCGATGCCGAGAACGGCCACAGTTTCCGGGATGACATCCGCTATCGCAACCGGATGGTCTCGCCCAGCATTCTGTTCGACAACCACGACAATTTCAGTTGGCTGCTGCAATACACCCACGACGAAGCCTGGCGTGTGCCGGACCGCGGGCTGGCCTACGACAACCTGCCCTCCGGGCTGTCGATCCGGCGCGCTTTCGCCCACCCCGATGATTATGCCGAAGACAGGCTGCGCTATTTCCGCTCGGACATGAAGTACGCCTTCAACGACAACTGGGCGCTGCGCTGGGTGGTCGGGCATCGCAAGCAGTCCCAGAACTTCGACCACCTGTACAGCGGCTTTTTCTGCAGTGCCGACGGGGTCAATCAGACCTCCGGCGCATCTTGCTCTCAACCTGCAGCCTTGCAAGGCCGCGACACACTGCAGGGCCGGCTACGGGCCTGGCAGCAAACCGATAACACCACGCTCACGACCAACCTCGACCTGACCGGCCAGTTCGAACTGGCCGGCATGGCACACGACCTGCTGGTCGGTCTGGACTATTCGCATGAACAGCGCCGCCCCAGTCTGGCCACGCAGCGCGGTCTTATTGATCCTATCGACATCGATAATCCGGTCTGGCTCCCCAAGCCCCCCCAGGGCACCGCCACACAGGAAAATCGCCACCAGGCCCATGCCAGGGCTATCTACCTGCAGGATCTGATCAGCCTGACCCCCGAATGGAAAGTCCTGCTGGGCCTGCGTACCGAACAGTTCCGCTTTCGGTCACGCAACCAGTTGTCAGGCCAGAGCCGCTCGTATGAAGGGACCACCACCAGCCCACGTATCGGCCTGATCTGGCAACCCGTGCCCGAACACAGCTTGTATGTGTCTTACGGCAAGACCTTCACCCCCTATGGTGGCTCCGGATTGCTGAGTGTCAGCGTCGATCAGACCGCGGTCTACAACACCGATCCCGAATACACCCGGCAATACGAGACCGGCCTCAAGAGCGAATGGCTGGACGGCAATCTGTCGACCCAACTGTCGCTCTTCCAGCTGGAACGCTACAACATCCGTTATCGCCCTGACTCCATCAATGAGCCGGATCGCTGGGAGGTGGCCGGCAAGGAACGTACCCAGGGCATGGAATTCAGCCTGTCGGGCAGGATTGCCACCAACTGGTACGTGCGCGGCGGCATCGGCCTGCAGTCAGCCAAGGTGGTCGAAGACGCCAGCTCACCCGACCGCGAAAACCAGTACAAGAGCGGAACCGGTCGACGCAACGGTAGCCTGTTCCTGACCTACGCGCCACAAACCGGATTTTTTGCCGAAACCGGACTGACCTATGTGGACGCACGCTGGATCGACATTCCCAATACGGAAAAACTGCCCGGCTATACCCGCTGGGACGCCATGATCGGCTGGCGCGAGGCAGCCTGGCAGGCGAGTCTGGCCGTCACCAATCTGGCCGACCGGGAGTACTGGCGCTCGACCAGCATGCCTGGGCAGCCACGCACCGTGCTGGCCACCATGACATACCGCTTCTGAAGGAAAACGCCTCTTGTGCGCTCCGGCGCGGGACGGGTATGCTGTCCCGCCATGAGCATACACACCGACATCCGCCGCACGACCATCCCGCAACTGGTGGCGCTCAAGGGCCAGCGCAAGATCGCTGCCCTGACCGCCTACATCGCGCCGATCGCGCGTGCCATCGATCCGCACCTGGATTTCATCCTGGTGGGCGACTCCACGGCCATGGTGGGCTATGGCCTGCCCGATACGCTGACCATCAGCGTCGAACAGATGACGGCGCACACAGCCGCAGTGGTCCGTGCCACGCAACGCAGTGCCGTGGTGGTGGACATGCCTTTCGGCAGCTACCAGGAGTCCCCCGAGCAGGCGTTTCGCAACGCGGCCCACATGATGGCGCACAGCGGCGCGGCAGCAGTCAAGCTTGAAGGCGGCGCGGCACTGGCACCGACCGTGGCTTTCCTGGTGGCACGCGGCGTACCGGTGCTGGCCCATGTCGGCCTGATGCCTCAGTACGTCAATACCATGGGCGGCTTCAAGGCCCAGGGCATGAACGACGAAGCCGCAGCACGCATCCTGGCCGATGCCCAGGCGCATGCCGAGGCCGGGGCCTTCGGCGTGGTGCTGGAAGGCATCGCCGAGCCGCTGGCACGGCGCATCACCGAGGCGCTCGCCATTCCGACCATCGGCATCGGTGCCTCGCCTGGCTGCGATGGGCAGGTACTGGTCACCGAAGACATCCTGGGCCTGAGTGGCGCGACCATCCCGCGCTTTGCCAAGCGCTATGCGGACATCGGTGCCCAGATCGGCGAAGCGGCCGCGCAATATGCCGAAGAAGTGCGTACCCAGGCCTTTCCGGGGCTGGAGCACTGCTTTGGCGTGAAGAAAGCCGGTTGAAACGTACAGACGGGGGACGCGCACAGCTTCCCCCACATATCAGGCAATATCGATCTGATAGCGGAAATGCTCCGCCGCTCCGCGTGACAGCCGATACTCGATCGGCAACTGGTCGTAGCCCAGTGCAATCCGCTCGATAACGGCCACCGGCTTACCGGCCTCGATGCCAAGCTCAGCGGCAAGCACAGCATCAGCGGGCTCTATCGTCAGCGTCTCGCGGGCCGATGCCACGATTTCCCCGCATTTTTCCTCGTACAGCGGATACAGCAGATTGCCATACTCGTCTGGCTGCAACGCCTGCAATGCGACAAAGCGGTCTGCAGGCAACCAGATATCCTCATGGATCACGCTACCCGCTTCCATGCTGCGACGGCGCTTGAGTCGCAACACCGACTGTTCCGGTGCCAACCCCAATGCCTGCCGGACCCGTTCTCCGGGTTGTTCGACTGCCTGCGACAGGATGCGGCTGACCGGTACTGAACGCACGCCAGCGGCATCGACCTGCCGGAAAAAACGGAAAAACGACCGGTCAAAGCGCGGCCGGCGCAGAAACGTGCCCCGCCCCTGGCTGCGCAGCAACAGGCCTTCCTGCACCAGCATATCGACAGCCTTGCGCACCGTACCGATCGCCACGCCATAGGTCCGGGCCAGTTCGATTTCCGTCGGTATCGGTTCATCTGGCCGCCAGGCACCTGCAGCGATCCGGCCCTTGAGATCGTCTCGCAAACGGTGATAGCGGGGCAAGCGGTCATCGACCGCGTCTGGGAGAGGCGATTTCATGCGTGATTCCAGCACTGAAAACAGGGAATTTAGCACTGACCTGGACCTGCCGCAGCATTTGACAGTGTGGCACAGCAAAACGTATATTCCTACGGTCATATATATGAATATATGATTTCAAAAAATCCGCTCAGGATTCTCTAAATAACAAAGACATTGCAGGTGACAACGCTCATGCCCAACATCTCCGGGATCGACACCCACGCCCATATTTTCCGCCCCGACCTGCCCATGACGGCCGATCGCCGCTATGCCCCCGGCTACGACGCCCTGGTCGATACCTTCATCGGCAATATGCGCGAGAACGGACTGTCCCATGGCGTTCTGGTTCAACCCAGTTTTCTGGGTACCGACAACAGTTTCATGCTCGACGCACTGGCGCACCACCCCGGCGTCCTGCGCGGCACGGCCGTGGTCGATCCCGCCATCGGCGAAGCCGAACTCGACGTTCTGGAACATGGCGGTGTGGTGGGCGTGCGTCTGAATCTCGTCGGCCAACCGCTGGCCGATTACACCGATGCGGCCTGGCAGGCCTTTTTCGGACGCCTGGCACGCCGGCACTGGTCCGTGGAGATCCAGCGCGGCATGACCGACCTGCCCGCGATCCTGCCGGCCATCGGCCAGTCGGGTGTCGCCGTGATCGTCGATCATTTCGGGCTGCCCTCGTACGCTCCGGAACATGCCGCACAATTGCAGGCATTCCTGAACCTGCTGCCGGATTCGAACATCTGGATCAAGCTGTCTGCCCCTTACCGCAGCCAGTCCGATGCCACGCAGGCAGCCGACCTGCTGGCCCGACTGCGGGCCGCCTACGGCCACAGCGATCATTTCCTGTGGGGCAGCGACTGGCCGCACACGCGCTTCGAAGACAAGACGTCCTACGCACAACAGGTTGACCTGTTCAAGGCCATGGTGCCGGATACAGCAGAACGGCAGAAGATTCTGGTGGATAATCCCGCCCGTATTTTCCATTTCGACAACTGCTGAACGCACGGGCCCATGAGGAGACACCTGCCATGATGAGCCTGCTTGTAATCTCTGCCATCGTGCTGGCGATTGCACTGGGATACCGGACCAATATCAACATCGGTCTGTTCTCGATTGCCTTCGCCTACATTATCGGCTGCTTCGTCATGGGCATGAAGCCCGGCGAAGTGATCGCCCTGTGGCCGCTCAAGATCTTCTTCGTGATCTTTGCGGTCTGCCTGTTCTATGGCTTTGCCATCGTCAACGGCACACTGGAGCGACTGTCCGAACACCTGCTCTACAGTTGCCGGCGCTTTCCGCACCTGCTGCCCTATGCCATTTTTCTGACCGCCACACTGATCGCCGCACTGGGAGCCGGCTATTACACGGTACTGGCCTTCATGGCACCGCTGACGCTGCTGCTGTGCGAAAAGACGAAGATGAATCTGATCATCGGCGGCATGTCGGCCAACTATGGTGCCCTGGCCGGAGCCAACTTCGTCTCCAGCCAGAGCGGAGTGATTTTCCGCAGCCTGATGGGCAATGCCGGCGTACCGGAAGAAACTGCCATGCTCAACAGCCTGGGCATCTTCGTCAGCACCATGATCATCCCGCTCGTGGTGATCACCATCTTCGTGTTCTTCACCGGCCACCGCCGTGCCATCGCCAGCGCCAACTTCTCTATCCAGAAACCCGAGCAACTGACCCGCGAACAGAAAACCACCCTGCTGCTGACTGTGGCAATGATGGTACTGGTACTGCTGCCGCCGGTCGCCTTGCTGATTGCACCCGACAATGCCACACTGCGCTTCGTCAATTCGCGCGTGGACATCGGTCTGATTGCCAGCGTATTTTCGGTCATCGCGCTGCTGCTCAAGCTCGGCAACGAGCGCAAGGTCATGGCAACCGTCCCCTGGAACACGCTGCTCATGATCTGCGGCGTCGGCATGCTGATCTCGATTGCCATCAAGGCCGGCACCATTGACCTGCTGGCCTCCTGGATCGGCACCACCATCCCCACCTGGCTGGTGCCGGTGGCAATAGGCGTGATCGCCGCTACCATGTCGCTGTTCGCCAGCACGCTGGGCGTGGTCACTCCGGCCCTGTTCCCGATCGTGCCTCCGATCGCCTCTTCGCTGTCGATTGATCCGATGATCCTGTTCATCGCCATCGTGGTCGGCTCGCAGGCTACGTCGGTGTCACCGTTCGCCTCCGGTGGCAGCCTGCTGCTGGGAGCCTGCCCGACCGACAAGGGCCGCGCCGAGATGTTCCCCCGGCTACTATTCCAGGCCGCCCCCATCGGGCTGGCAGCCGCCGTGATCTTCAACTTCATCCTGACATTCATGGCCTGACGCGAGCAGGCAGCGCATCACTGCCGTTCCCGGAACTGACAGAAAAAAGCCCGGTATCGCATCATTGCGATACCGGGCTTTTCTTGAGCCGTCGCCGCCCCGGTACTGGGGCGGAAATAACTGGCTGGCTTATTGCAGCGAGATGCGCACCACGCTGTCGACGGAACCCTTGCGGGCCGCCGGATGCTTGTCGCCATGCGGAGCCTTGACCGTGACGAACAGGGTCTGCTGGTCAGGGCTCAGGGCCAGCGAGTTGGGATGCACGGGCAGGTCGATCACGCGCTTGACGGCATAGCTCGCGCCATCGATCACGGTCACCTTGCCGGTGCCCTCGGGCTTCTCGCGTGACACGCCGCGGTTGGTGACGTAGATCTCGTTGCGGGTCGGGTTGTAGATCACGTCGAGCACGCCCACGCCGACCGGAACACTGCGCAGCAGTTCGCCATTGACCGTGTTGAAGACCAGCAGGCCATCGGCGTTGCCATCGGCAGCGAACAGGCGCTGACCCTGCGCATCGAGTGCGCTGTTGATCAGGAAATGCTCCTTGCCGTCGGACAGGGTGAAGCGCTCGACGATCTCGCCCTTGTCGGGATCGATCACCGCCACCACCTCGCCGGTATCGCCGCCATGGCTGACGTACAGGCGATTGCGTTCGGCATCATAGGCCGCGCCGGCGGCCCACTTGCCGACGTTGTCGAGGGTATGGGTCAATTGTCCAGTCGCACCGTCGATGATCCAGACCGTGCCACGCTGGTTGGGGCTGGTCACGAAAACGCGGTTGTGCTGTTCGTCGATGATGACCTTGCGGGTATGGTCATAGTTGCCTTCGGCATCGGCCTGGGCCAGCTGGATCACGCCCAGCACGGCACCGTTGCGACTGTCGACGACCGAGAGCGAGCCCTCCATGGTATTGCCCACATAGAGCGCACCGGTCTTGCCGTTGAGGCCCAGCGCAAACGTGCGACGCGGCACTTCGATCGTCTGCAGGATCTGCAGCGTGCCCGGATCCAGGCGATACAGGAAACCTGCCGACTTGGGATCGAAATCGGGCGTGGCCGCCACGAACAGGGCACCACGGGCCTCGTCGTAGGTCACTTCATAGAGTCCCGGCACCAACGACTGGCGCAGTTGCGCAGCCTGCTGCAGCGCATCGGCGGCACGGACCACCTGCGGTCCCTGGTCTGCCGTCTGCGAACCCACGGCGGGATTGGTCTGGCATGCAGCCAGCGCGGACACAACGGCCAGCGACAGGGCGACACGGGTCAGATTCGGCAGCAGCAGCCGTTTTTTCAGTTCGGACATCGAATTTCCTCTGTAAACTTGAAAGGGCAAATGGGAATTCTACCCGTTTCCATTTAAGAAAATTCAGGAAATGAGATCAACTTGCGCAGTAACCTGCCGCATTGACTCCATTTCTGGAACAATATATTTCATCTCCATGCTGACAGGGAACTTAACGAAACACAGCACCTCTGATACATTTCGCTGATTCCCCTCCAGTTCCCGCCCATGACGATACGCTATACCCGTACCGCCCGCAGCCTGCACTGGCTGATGGCCCTGCTCCTGACCGGCCTTGTCGGCCTCGGTTTCTACATGCAGACCATGCCGCTTTCCCCGACCAAGCTGCAAGTCTATTCCTGGCACAAGTGGCTGGGCATCACCATATTCCTGTTGGCCGTCATCCGCCTGGCCTGGCGTGCCGGCCATACGCCACCGGCCCTGCCCGACCACATGGGTCCGTTCGAACGACTGGCGGCGCATGGCGGCCATGTCGCACTCTACCTGCTGATGCTGGGCATCCCCCTGAGCGGCTGGCTGATGAGTTCGGCCATGGGTTTTCAGACCGTCTGGTTCGGCATCCTGCCGCTGCCCGACCTGCTGGCGCGTGACCGCGAGCTGGGCAAATCGCTGGCACAGGTACATGCCACGCTCAATATCGCCCTGATCGTAATGGTCGTACTGCACATTCTGGCGGCACTCAAGCATCAGTTCATCGACAAGGACCAGATTCTGTCCCGCATGATGTTCACTTCATCCAAGGAGAAATGACATGAAGTCCATCCCGGCACTCGCCACGAAAACCCTGCTGGCCCTGTCGCTGGCCGCACTGCTGCCCGCAGCGCAGGCCGCGCAATACGGCCAGGTGCTGCCTGCCGACAGCAAGATCGGCTTCCAGTACAACCAGATGGGCGTCTCCATGGACGGCCAGTTCAAGCGCTTCAATGGCGAACTGTCCTTCGACACCGCCGCCCCCGAACAGGGCAGGATTGCCCTGGACGTCGAGCTGGGCAGCATCGATGCCGGCTCCGACGAGGCCGACGAAGAAGTGGTCACGCCCACCTGGTTCAACGTCGCCCAGTTCCCCACGGCACGCTTTGTGTCCGAACAGATCAAGACGACCGGAGACCATGCCTACGAAGTCAGCGGCACGCTGACCATCAAGGGCAAGTCCCTGCCTGTAGTCGTGCCCGCCACCTTTGCCGAGCAGAACGGCCAGGGTGTATTCGAAGGTGCCTTCACCCTCAAGCGCGGCGACTTTGCCATCGGCGAAGGTGCCTGGGCCGCCTTCGACATCGTCGCCAACGACATCGACGTCTCTTTCCGCATCACGGCCGCTGCCGGCCAATAACCCCCCCTAAACAAGGACATCCCTCATGCAGAAGACTTTTGCCCGCCTGACGCTTGCCGCCGCACTGGCAACCGGCCTGTCCGCCGCCGCACTGGCCGCCCCCACCACCTATGAGGTCGAAGGCTCGCATACTGCGGCCCGCTTCTCGTACGACCACCTGGGCCTGAGCACCCAGATCCACCGTTTCGACACCACCACCGGCACCATCGTGCTGGATCCGGCGGCCAAGACCGGCACGGTCGACATCACCATCGATACCACCACGGTCGATACCGGCCACGAAGCCTTCAACGGCCACATCCAGGGTGCCGACTTCCTCGACACCGCTACCTATCCGACGGCCACGTTCAAGTCGACCAAGGTCAACTTCGACGGTGATACCCCCGTTTCGGTCGACGGCGACCTGACCATCAAGGGCGTGACCAAGCCGATCACCCTGAAGCTGGATTCGTTCACCGCCAAGGAACACCCGATGATGAAAAAGCCCGTGATCGGTGCCAACGCCACGGCCGTCATCAAGCGTTCCGACTTCAACGCCGGCAAGTTCGCGCCGGCCGTGGGTGATGAAGTCACGCTCAATATCGCTCTGGAAGCCGTGCAGAAGTAAACGGGCCTGATTGCCTCGCGCATCCTGCCGGATGCCTGGGCATACCTACCCGCAGTGTCACGAAAAAGGCCAGCCATCGGATCGATGGCTGGCCTTTATTCATTGATTGCAACCAGCCCCGTACAGCGACAGGGCGTGAAGGCAACTACGCCACCTTGCGCACCCGCACCGCCGAAACCGCAGCGATCGAGATCAACGCCGCCACGATGATGTACACCGCCACCGGCACCCACGAACCGTCATAGCGGCTCATCAGCCAGGTCGCGATCAGCGGTGCCGTACCACCGGCCAGGGCTGCACCGATCTGGTAGCCCAGCGTAATGCCGGTATAGCGTACCCGGGTCGCGAAGATCTCGGAGAACATCGTGCCCAGCACCGCCGTGATCGGTGCCCAGATGATGCCCAGGGCCACGACCGTCGCCACCATCAGGGCCGTCGTTGAACGCATGTCCAGCAGCATGAAATACGGTACCGCGAACAGTGCCATCGCCAGGGCTCCCGCCACGAACACCTTGACCCGCCCGACATAGTCGGACAACAGGCCCATCAGCGGAATGCAGAAGGTCGTGACCAGGGTCGCCACCGTCACGGCATTGAGCACATCGAAGCGCTCATACTTCAGGCTGCCCGTCGCATAGCTGACCACGAAGGTCGAGAACAGGTAGAACGGTGCCGTTTCCACAACCTTGGCACCGATGGCGATCAGCACTTCACGCCAGTGGTCGCGCAGGGTTTCAGCCAGCGGCATCTTGGCCACATTGCCCTCTTGCTTGGCCTTCTGGAAATCGGGTGTTTCATCGATACCATTGCGTACCCACAGGCCCAGGAACACCAGGCCGGCACTCGCCAGGAAGGGAATGCGCCAGCCCCAGCTCATGAACTGCTCATCCGGCAGCATGCTCATCAGCGTCATGGCCAGAGTGGCCAGCAACATGCCGATGGTCACGCCCATCTGCGGCACGCTGCCGAACAGGCCACGACGTTGCGGCGCTGCATATTCATAAGCGAGCAGCAGTGCCCCGCCCCATTCACCACCGATACCCAGCCCCTGGATCAGACGCAGCAGCACCAGCAGGATCGGTGCCCAGACGCCAATCGTGTCGTAGCCCGGCAGCAGGCCGATCCCCACCGTGGCACCGCCCATCAGCGACAGCGTGATCACCAGAGTTTTCTTGCGCCCGATCCGATCACCGATATGGGCAAAAATCAGGCCACCCAGCGGGCGGATGAAAAAAGTCAGCGCAAACGACAGATAGGCCAGCATCAGCCCGACCACCGGATCGAAGGTCGGGAAGAACAGTTTGTTGAACACCAGTGCGGCCGTGGTGCCGTACAGGAAATAGTCGAACCATTCGATCGAGCTGCCTGTCAGGCTGGCCAATAGAACCCGCCGCCCCGACGCCCGCCTTGCCTGTGGCGCGGCTGTTTGTGTTGCCGTCATTTCATCATCCCCTTGAAACTGGATAGTGTGGTTACCGGTCTGCCATCAGCCCGGCTGTTGTTGCTGCTGTTGCCAGGCGTCATACGCCAGCGTGGCGGCGGCAAGATCTTCCAGGGCCGTACCGACGGCCTTGAAAAGCGTGATTTCGGTATCGCTGCTGCGCCCGGCATGCTGCCCCCGGCACAGGTCTTCGAGCGTGGCGGCAATCTGCTGCGGATCGAAGGCACCGCTCTTGACGGGTTCGAGAATGTCGCCGGCCTTCATGGGGGCCTCGTCGGTATCCACGAATACCGTGGCCCAGCGGAAACACTCGTCATCGCTCTCGCGCATGGCCGGCGCAAAGCTGCCGATCAAATCCAGATGCACGCCAGGACGCAGCCATTCGCCCTTGATGAGCGGTGCCGTCGACAGCGTGGCGCACGAGATAATGTCTGCCTCACGCGCAGCAGCTTCGAGGTCCGGCGCGTGACGGGCATCGATGCCGGCAGCCTGCAGGCGCGCCACCAGGGCCTGTGCGCCGGCTTCATGCAGATTCCAGACCAGCACGGTTTCGATGGGACGCACGCTGCGATAGGCGTCGGCCAGCAAACTGGCAACCCGACCCGACCCCACCACCAACAAGGTACGGGCATCACGCCGGCTCAGCCAGCGCGCTGCCAGTGCGGAAGCCGCCGCGGTACGGCGCGACGTGATCACGTCACCATCAAGTGCCGCCAACGGCCGCCCGGTGACGCCATCGAACAGGGTGTAAGTGGAATGCAGGCCCGGCAGCGCATGCGCGCCGTTGCCCGAAAAGATGGAAACGGTCTTCAGGCCCAGCCGCTTGCCTTCCTGCCAGGCCGGCATCAGCAGCAGCGTACCGTCTTCGCCTCCAGGATTGCCGATACGGTGGTTATGGCGAAGCGGCACGTTGCAACCCTCGACGAACATAGCCTCGAGCGCCCCCAACAGGCGATCGAATGGCAGGAGACGTTCGGTTTGCGCTTGATCCAGTATTTGCATGTGAACTACCATCTGCGCACAGGCCATGCCTGTACTGTTTTGGAAAAAATTTTCTTATGCGAAATAATATTGCTGTTAGTGGAAATTTTCCCTAAGGGTTTTCCAGTAGCAGCGCCTGACGCGCCCATGCAGAACACAGACTCATCTCCCGTCGAACACGATCCCGGCAGTGCCCTGCCCGGCAAGCTGCGCCAGTTGAGACGCGATGCCGGACTGACGCTGCAGCAACTGTGCAAGCGCTCCGGCATCTCCGTCTCGACCCTGTCCAAGATCGAAAACGGCCAGTTGTCGCCAACCTATGAAAAAATCGCGGCCCTGGCCCGTGGCCTGGACATCAATGTCGGCGAGCTGTTCAGCGCCGCCCCCAAGCCCACGCCCCTCGGACGCCGCAGCGTGACGCGCAAGGACCAGGGCCTGCGACACGACACGCGCCAATACGTCTACGAAATCCTGCACGGGGATCTGGCCGACAAGCTGTTCATCCCGCTGATCACGACCATCAAGGCACACGACTCCAGCGAGTTCCCCGAACTGCTGCGCCACGATGGCGAGGAGTTCATGTACGTGCTCAGCGGCCGGGTGGTGGTGCATACCGACTTCTATGCACCACTGGAACTGGATAGCGGCGACTCCTGTTACTTCGACAGCACCATGGGTCATGCCTGTATCTCGAGCGGCGACGCAGATGCCGTGGTCCTGTGGGTCAGTTCCCATCCCCGGTTGCGGGATTGAGACATGTCCTAGAAAGTTCTGAGATATTCAGAAGCATCTCGATTAAACTCTGCTGCCTGCATCACTCTATCAGCCACAAGGGCCGTGCTTGCTGCCATGCACGTCAGCCGACGTCGCCTGCATCCCTCCCCTATCGCATCCTTCCATGAAAAACATGTCCATCCGCAGCGGCCTGATCACGGCGCTGCTCCTGTTCCTGCTCGTCGTGCTTGGCCTGGGCCTGTATGCACGCTTCCAGATTGCCGAGTCAGCCCAGTCGATCACCACCATCAACCAGATTGCAGTAGAAAAGCAACTGGCACTGGAAAAGACCTTCACTTCAATGATGCGCGCCCGCCTGGGTGCAGCCGTCGCCCAGTTCGCCCGCGAAGAAAACCGCCATGACGAAGCCAGCAAGCTGATCGATATCATCGGCGGCCACGAGCGCAATGCGCGTCGCTACATCGACCAATTCGCCGCCATCCCCATGGCGGCTCCTGAAGGCCAGGCACTGTCGGATACCTTGGCGGCGTCCATGCGTGACTATCTCGACCGCTACGTCACGACAGCCATCGCCGCCATCAAGGCCAACGATGTACAGTTGCTGCGCCGTCTGCAGCTGGACACCACCGAAGGTACGCTGGCCCTGAATGCCGCGCTGGAACGCTTCAACGGCTATACCCAGCCGCGCGCAGAAGCACTGGTAAACGAGGCGGCGGAAGATGCCAGCCAGGCCCAGTACATCCTGATCGCCGCCATGCTGGCGACCTTGCTGCTGGCAGTCCTGATCTACGTGGCCCTGATGCGAGTCGTGATCCGACCGCTGGATGCCGTATCCCGCCAGCTGGAACGAATCGCAGGCGGCGATCTGAGCGAAACCGTCGAAGCCGGTGCCCACAACGAAATCGGTCGTCTGCGCACCGCACTGGGTACCATGCAGCAGGGTCTGCTGCGCCTGATCGGCCAGGTGCGCAATGGCGTGCACGAGATCCACACCGGTGCCCAGGAAATCACCATGGGCAACACCGACCTCTCCAGCCGCACCGAGCAACAGGCCGCTTCCCTGGAAGAAACGGCCGCGAGCATGGAGCAACTGGCCTCGACCGTGAAACAGAACGCCGACAACGCCCAGCAGGCCAACACTCTGGCCGGTACGGCAGCACAGGTCGCACAGCGTGGCGGTACGGCAGTCGGCCAGGTCGTCTCGACCATGCGTGACATCTCGCAGAGTTCGCAGCGCATCGGCGAGATCGTCAGCGTGATCGACGGAATTGCCTTCCAGACCAATATCCTGGCGCTCAATGCCGCCGTGGAAGCCGCCCGCGCCGGCGAACAGGGCAAGGGTTTCGCCGTGGTCGCCAGCGAAGTCCGTACGCTGGCCCAGCGTTCGGCCTCGGCTGCCCGTGAGATCAAGGAGTTGATCTCGACCTCCATCAGTACCGTGCAAACCGGCTCGCAACAGGTCGAATCGGCGGGCGAAACCATGGACGAACTGGTCAACTCGGTGCGACGCGTTGCCGACATCGTGGGCGAGATCGCTGCCGCCTCCGGCGAACAGGCCGGCGGAATCGACCAGGTCAACCAGGCGGTCACACAGATGGATCAGGTCACGCAGCAGAATGCCGCGCTGGTCGAACAGGCCGCAGCCGCAGCCGGCTCGCTCGAGGAACAGGCTCGCCAGTTGCAACATGCCATCGGCGTGTTCCGCCTGCAAGGCGACGGCCATACCCTCGACGCAACGCCGGTACTGTCCCACCGGGCAGCACGCAAGCCAGTACGCGCCTTGCCGGCAGCCTGAGCGCAAATCGACTCAGTCCAGCGCCTCGCACCAGAGGCGCTGCTTGTCCTCGAACGACATGCCGGCATGCGCCGGGCTGGTCGAAGGCAGGCGACGCCGGTCTGGCGGCAGGCATCCCGCCGCCAGCAACCCCGGCGCAACATGGCGCTCGAAGAGATCGCACGCCGCAGCACCATTGAAACATATCCGGACGATGCCGGGATGACGTGCCAACAGGCCCGCGAAATCGTTGAAAACCATCGAATCGCGACGGATTGCGGCATCCAGGCTGCCAGGCCGCTCGCAATACTGCAGCACATCCCATAGCACGATGCCATTGGCTTGCAGCCACGTCAGCCGCTGCGCATACGCCGGCAACGGCGCATCCGCAGCGGCATCCGGCAACAGTGCATGCATCATGATGCGCCAGAAGGCATTGCGCGGATGGGCGTAGTATTGCCCGGCGCGCAGCGACTGCACGCCCGGCATCGATCCCAGCACCAGCAGGCGCGCCTGGGGTGCCTCGACCGGCGCAAAGCTATAGCTGCTGGAAGCGTTCGTAGCGCTTGTCATGGGCAATGGTTTCGCTGACGACTTCATCCACCCGCGCAGCGGGCGGTCCCTGCCGCATCCAGGCCAGCATCCGGTCGATCTGGTCGGCCTCGCCCTGCAGCAGGGCATGCACGCTGCCATCGTCGATGTTCTGCACCCAGCCGCACAGTTTGAGTTCGTGCGCCATGCGCACGGTATTGTGCCGGTAGTAGACCCCCTGCACTTTACCGGTGATCACGACTTTGACCGTCTCGATAGAGTTGATACGCATCGTTCAGAATGCTCCCGGCAGCAGCACCGAACGGTCGACCTGGGACAGATTTTTCCGGCCGCACAGCGCCATGGTGATGTCGGCTTCCTTGTAAATGATTTCCAGTGCGCGCCGCACACCCTCCTGGCCAAAGGCACCCAGCCCGTACAGGAAAGGACGGCCAATCAGCGTACCGCGTGCGCCCAGCGCCCAGGCCTTGAGCACATCCTGCCCGGAACGGATGCCACCGTCCATCCAGACCTCGATATCCTTGCCGACCGCTTCGGCAATGCCGGGCAGCGCCTCGATGGAAGACATCGCCCCATCCAGCTGGCGACCACCATGATTGCTGACTACCAGGGCATCAGCCCCACTGTCGGCCGCCATGCGGGCATCTTCCTCGTCCAGGATGCCCTTGAGGATCAGCTTGCCGCCCCAGGTTCGCTTGATCCATTCGATGTCGGCCCAGCTCAGCTTGGGATCGAACTGTTCGGCCGTCCACGACGACAGCGAGGAAATATCCTTGACCCCCTTGGCATGGCCGACGATATTGCCGAAAGTACGACGCGGCGTGCCCAGCATGCCCATGCACCAGCGCGGCTTGGTCACCAGGTCAATCAGGTTGGCCAGGGTCGGCTTGGGTGGCGCGGACAGGCCATTCTTGATGTCTTTATGTCGCTGGCCCAGAATCTGCAGATCGAGCGTCAGCATCAGGGCCGAGCAGCCGGCATCACGGGCACGACCGATCAGGTCTTCGATAAAGCCGCGATCACGCATCACGTAGAGTTGGAACCAGAATGGCTTGCGGGTATGCCGCGCCACATCCTCGATGGAGCAGATGCTCATGGTCGAGAGGGTAAACGGCACGCCGAAATCCGCCGCCGCCTGTGCTGCCAGCATCTCGCCATCGGCATGCTGCATGCCGGTCAGCCCCGTTGGTGCCAGCGCCACCGGCATGGATACATCCTGACCGATCATCTGCGTGGCCAGCGAGCGTCCTTCCATGTCCACCGCCACCCGCTGGCGAAAACGGATCTTCTGGAAATCGCTTTCATTGGCCCGGTAGGTACTCTCGGTCCAGGCACCGGAATCGGCATAGTCATAGAACATGCGCGGCACCCGACGGCGGGCGACCCGCTGCAGGTCGGCAATATCGGTGATCCTGGAAAGGTCTTTGCTCATGGTTGCCTGTGTGTTACGTACATCTTGAATCGTGAATCGAAAACGCCCGCTAGAACGCGCTCTGCCAGCGCCGAAGCTACGCCATATCCTGCCAGTCCAGCGTCCAGTCGCCGCGCTGCACGTTCTGCAGCCACAGCGCGCAGCTCAGACTCTTGGCATCGGTGATCAGACCGGTACGGCAACCGTCGAGGAAGGCCTCGGCTGGCATGGCAATCACATCCAGGAACTCGCCCTCGTCGAGCTGGCGTTCACCGGCGCTCAGGTCGCGGGCAAAATAGATATGGAGAATTTCATCCGAATAGCCGATCGCCAGATGCATCACCCCGGCCTGCGCCCATTGCCGTGCCGAGTAGCCGGTTTCCTCCAGCAGTTCGCGCCGGGCACAATCCAGCGGATCCTCGCCGGCATCGAGTTTGCCGGCCGGCAGTTCGATCATCACCTGGCCGACCGGATAGCGAAACTGCCGCTCCAGCAGCACGCGGCCATCGTCCAGCAGGGGAATGACCACGACCGCGCCGGGATGCTTTACGTATTCACGCGTCGTGACGGCACCATCGGGCAGGCGCACGGTATCGCGCTTTAGGCAGAGGAAGTTGCCCTGGTAGAGCGTTTCGCTATCGAGGGCAACTTCCTGCAGGGGATCGTGATCGGTCATGTGTATTCCGGCAATATGCAATGCGAAGGCCAGACTGCCTTCGCGGGATGCCGGAAATTATAGACGGGGCTTTGGAGGCTGCCGCCGTATCAGGCGGCAAACAGTGAAGCACACACGCCAGACCTCAGCCTGGGCCGTACCTGTGATCAGTGCAACATCACCCGCATCGATGCCAGCCATTTCGCAGTTGGTGGCAGTCAAATTTGCCAGGAAGCTATCTTGCCCCACAAAATATCAAGGGGCTGCAATGATGCAACCCCTTGTAGCACTCAAGACACCTCAAACAGCCTAGATATCCAGATTCGCCGCCGTCAGTGCATGCGTTTCGATAAACGCCCGACGCGGCTCGACCTCGTCACCCATCAGCGTGGTGAAGATTTCGTCTGCCGCCAGGGCATCCTCGATCTCCACGCGCAGCAGGCGGCGTACGGTCGGATCCATGGTGGTTTCCCACAACTGGTCGGGATTCATTTCACCCAGACCCTTGTAGCGCTGCTTGGACAGGCCGCGCTCGGCATCGGAGAACAGCCACTGAATGGCCTCGCGGAAGTCGGACACCGGCTTGTCACGGCGTTTTTCACCCGTACCTCGGGCCACCACGGCACCGTTGCCCACCAGCCCCAGGAACGTCTGGGCGGCACGCGACAGCACGCCATAATCAGCGCTGCGCAGGAAATGCTGGTCGATCACCGTAACCCGGACATTGCCATGGTGCTGGCGTTGCACGATCAGGCGCGGCACACCGCTTTCGGCATCTGTCTCAACCAGCACAGTCACGTTCTCGGGCACCAGCGGGTTGAAGAGTGCTTCCTGCAGGCGTTTCGCAGAAGCTTCGGCCTGTGCCACGTCGTCAAGCTCGATCGCCACACCTTCGGCCAGGGCGCTCAGTGTGGACTCATCCATGATGCGACCCAGGCGTGAAATCACGCTGTTGGCCAGCAGATATTGACGCGCCAGGTTTTCAAGCGTGTCGCCGGTGATGAGATCAGCCTCGGCAGACGGCTTGAGCTCCGCATCGCGCAGCGCCAGTTGCAGCATGAACTGCGCTTCCTCGACATCATCCTTGAGATAGCGCTCGTCCTTGCCGACCTTGACCTTGTACAGCGGCGGCTGGGCGATGTAGATGTGGCCACGCGTGACCAGTTCGGGCATCTGGCGGTAGATCAGCGTCAACAGCAGCGTGCGGATGTGGGCACCATCGACGTCAGCATCGGTCATGATGATGATGCGGTGGTAACGCAGCTTGTCAATATTGAAATCGGGGCCGATGCTGGTACCCAGCGCGGTGATCAGGGTCGCGATCTGCTCACTGGCGACCAGCCGATCAAAGCGTGCCTTCTCGACGTTGAGCACCTTGCCGCGCAGCGGCAGGATGGCCTGGAACTTGCGGTCGCGGCCCTGCTTGGCCGAGCCCCCTGCGGAATCACCCTCGACGATGTACAGTTCGCACAGCGACGGGTCTTTCTCCTGGCAGTCGGCCAGCTTGCCGGGCAGGCCGGCCCCCTCGAGCACGCTCTTGCGCCGCGTCATTTCGCGGGCACGGCGGGCGGCCTCGCGGGCACGGGCAGCCTCGACCACCTTGCCGCACAGGGCCTTGGCATCGGCCGGATGCTCCAGCAGCCAGGTTTCGAGCGTACGCGCCACGGCCTCTTCGACCGCCGGACGCACTTCGCTGGAGACCAGCTTGTCCTTGGTCTGGCTGCTGAACTTGGGCTCGGGTACCTTGACCGACAGCACGCAGGCCAGGCCTTCGCGCATATCGTCGCCGGACGTCTCGACCTTGGCCTTCTTGGCCAGCTCATTGTCGGCAATGTATTTGTTGATGACGCGGGTCATGGCGGCGCGCAGGCCGGTCATGTGGGTACCGCCATCACGCTGCGGGATGTTGTTGGTGAAGCACAGCACGTTTTCGGCGTAGCTGTCATTCCATTGCATGGCGACTTCGACGCCCACGGGCACACCGCCGGCCGACGACTCGGTCGACACCGAGAAGATGTCGGGATGCAGTACGGTCTTGCTGCGGTTGATGTACTCGACGAAGCCCTTGACGCCACCCGAATAGGCAAAATTGTCTTCCTTGCCGGTACGCTTGTCGAGCAGGCGAATCTTGACGCCGTTGTTGAGGAAGGACAGCTCGCGCAGGCGCTTGGCCAGAATCTCGTAGTGAAACTCGATATTGTTGAAGATCTGCGGATCGGCCAGGAAGTGCACCTCGGTACCGTGCTGGTCGCTCTCGCCGATCACGGCCAGCGGTGCCACGCGCGCACCCTGGCGGAACTCCATGTGATGCACCTGGCCCTTGCGACGGATCGTCAGACGCAGCCACTCGGACAATGCATTGACGCAGGATACGCCCACGCCGTGCAGGCCACCGGAGACCTTGTAGGAATTCTGGTCGAACTTGCCACCGGCATGCAGCTCGGTCATGACGATTTCGGCAGCGCTGCGGCCGTGTTCGTCATCATGGTGGATATCGGTCGGGATGCCCCGCCCATTGTCCGTGACCGAAATCGAGCTGTCGGCGTGGATAGTGACCACGATGTCGTCGCAATAGCCGGCCAGCGCCTCATCAATGGCGTTATCGACCACCTCGAACACCATGTGGTGCAGGCCGGTGCCATCGGATGTGTCACCGATATACATGCCCGGACGCTTGCGCACCGCCTCCAGGCCCTTGAGCATCTTGATCGAGTCGGCACCGTATTCGGCACCAGAGGAGGTCGGCGTATTCGTATTCTGTTGATCGGACATAGTGTTCTGCGGTCCTGTCGGTTAGATGCGCATGGGCATGACGACGTACTTGAAGCTTTCGTCGTCTGGCAGGGTAATCAGCGTGGAGGCGTTGCCATCGGGCGCGACCGACCAGCGGATGTTCTCGGTCTTGACGTTGCCCAGCACGTCCAGCAGGTAGCTGACGTTGAAGCCAAAATCGAGCGGCTCGAAGCTGTAGTCGATCTCGAGTTCTTCCTGCGCCTCTTCCTGCTCGGCATTGGAGGAGGAAATGCGCATCTGGTGGGTGGTGAACTGCACGCGCACGCCCTTGAACTTGTCGCTGGTCAGGATGGCGGCACGCTGCAGGCTGCCCTGCAAGGCATCACGGCGAATATCGACGTGACGGGTATAGCTGGTCGGGATCACGCGGGTGAAATCGGGGAACTTGCCCTCGACCAGCTTGGAGATCAGCTCGACATCGCCGAAGCGGAAACGGATCTGACCCTGGGCCACGTCGATCTGGACGGGCTCCTCGCTCTCGTCGAGCAGGCGCAGCATTTCCATCACGGTCTTGCGCGGCACGATGACCTCGTGGCGCTGGGCCGGGCCGGTGACCGGCGTGGCATCGTGGGCCAGGCGGTGGCCATCGGTCGCGACGGCGCGCAGTTGCTCGGGTTCGAACACCAGCAGCATGCCGTTGAGGTAATAGCGGATATCCTGCTGGGCCATGGAGAAATGCACCATGTTGAGCAGGTGGCGCAGCGCCTTGCGAGTCAGCGTCAGCGACACGTCCCAGGTCTCGGGCTGGCTGAGGGTCGGGAACTCGCTGGCCGCCAGTGTCTGCAAGGCAAAGCGGCTCTTGCCGGACTGCACGTTGAGCTTGCTGCCCGCCAGGCTCAGGCGCACGTCATTGCTGTCGGGCAGCGCACGCAGAATATCGAGCAGCTTGCGGGCGGCCACGGTGGTGGACTCGGCCTCGGCTCCAACGCCGAAGCTGCCCTGGGTGGTGATCTGCACTTCGAGATCGGTCGCCACGAAGGATACGTTCTCGCCTTCCTTGCGCAGCAGGATGTTGGCCAGGATGGGCAATGTATGGCGGCGCTCGACGATGCCAGCCACCGTAGTCAGCGGCTTGAGCAGGGCATCACGCGTGGTCTGTACGAGTTGCATGGTTATCCTTTGAGCGTTTGTTCGAGTACGTGCAGGGAATGGTTGAGTTCGGTCTGCTTGGTGCGGGCATCGGAGATTTTACGCACCGCGTGCAGCACTGTCGTGTGATCGCGACCGCCAAACAGATCGCCGATCTCGGGCAGGCTTTTCTGGGTCAGTTCCTTGGCCAGGTACATGGCGATCTGGCGCGGCAGTGCAATATTGGCAGGCCGGCGTTTCGAATACATGTCGGCGACCTTGATTTTGTAGAAATCAGCCACCGTTTTCTGGATGTTCTCGACCGTGATCTGGCCGTTGGAAACCGACAGCAGATCCTTGAGCGCATCCTTGCACATCTCGACCGTCAGCACATCGCGGCCATGAAAGCGTGCATAGGCCAGCACCTTGCGCAACGCACCTTCAAGCTCGCGCACGTTGCTGCGCAGATGCTTGGCGATGAAGAAAGCCACCTCCTCGGGCATGGGCATGCCTTCGGAATCGGCCTTGCGCAGCAGGATGGCGACGCGCATTTCGAGTTCGGGCGGCTCGATGGCGACCGTCAGGCCGGAGTCGAAGCGCGAGATCAGGCGGCTGTCGATGCCAGCCAGTTCCTTGGGATAGGTATCGCTGGTGATGATGATCTGCTTGCGCTGTGCCACCATCGCCTCGAAGGCGTAGAAGAACTCTTCCTGTGTGCGATTCTTGCCGGAGAAAAACTGGATATCGTCGATCAGCAGCAGGTCGAGCGAATGGTAGTAGCGCTTGAAATCGTCGAACGCCTTGCGCTGGTAGGCCTTGACCACGTCGGAGACGTACTGGTCGGCATGCACGTAGCGTACCTTGGACTTGGAGCCGGTGCCGGCCTGTACCATGGCGTTGCCGATGGCGTGGATCAGGTGGGTCTTGCCCAGGCCCACGCCGCCGTAGAGGAACAGCGGGTTGTACGAGACGCCCGGGTTCTCGGCCACCTGCAGTGCAGCGGCGCGCGCCAGCTGGTTGGCCTTGCCGGTGACGAAGTTGTCGAACGTCATGTCGGTGTTGAGCCGCGACCGATCATATACGGCCTGCCCGGAGGCCTGCGAGGCCAGCACCAGCGTAGGAGCCTCGATCCGGGCCGATTGCTGCGTACCGGTATCGGCCTGGAATACCGACGAGGCCGGCACGTCGGCCGGCAGCGGTGTTTCGGTGGGCAGCAGGCCAATGGCCGGTGCCGGGACCGGTGCAGCGGGCACCGGCGCAGCCGCCACGCCGACCCGCCCCTGGGCCAGCTCGAACGTGACCTGCACCGGACGATGGAACCATTCGGCCGCCAGTTCCTCGATGCGCAGGGAATAATTCTTGCGCACCCAGTCAAGCTTGAAGCGGTTGGGTGCAGCCACGCGCAACACCGCCTGCGTCTCGTCGTACGCAAGCGGCACCAGCGGGCGTATCCACGCGCTGATCTGTTGGGGGGGAATATCCTGCTCCAGCCGGGAAACGCAGGTTTGCCAGAACTCGTTCATTTGACTCTTATCCAAACCTCGATTCTACCCTGTCCCGGCCCATGTTATCCACAGGCCGCCTGCCCGGTTACACGTTCACCATCCCTAACCATTTGACTACACTGCAAAAATTTGATGAAATAGAGGGCTTTTCACTGTAGCGGGCGATTTTCTGCTGCACAGGCCATGCCTGATGCAGCCTGGGATGCGGCTCGGTACTGCCCTTGGACCAACCCTCCAGACCAACCCGGATCTGAACATGAAACGTACTTTCCAACCCTCCGTTACCCGTCGCAAGCGTACCCACGGCTTTCGCGTGCGCATGAAGACCCGTGCCGGCCGCGCCGTGCTGAGCGCACGTCGTGCCAAGGGCCGCAAGCGCCTGGCAGTGTGATCGAGCCCCGGCCGACAGCCCGCTTTCCCGCTGCCGCCCGCCTGCTGCGCCCTTCCGAATACGCCGCGTGCCTCAAGAACCGCCGCGTATCCCGAGGGGCTTTGTTCGTACTGCATAGCGCACCTGCAGCGACCTCTGACGCGCCCGCCTGTTCGCGCGCGCGCCTGGGGCTGATCGTTGCCAAACGCCTCGCACCGCTGTCGGTCAGCCGCAACGCCCTCAAGCGTGTAGCGCGCGAAGCATTTCGCCAGATACAGGGGCAATTGCCGCCGGCCGATTATGTGGTGCGCCTGGGCAACCGCATTCCCGACACGTCCCTCACCGAGCTCAAGCGCCAGGCGCGCATCGAGCTGGACAGGCATTTCCGGAGGGCGGCCCAATGCTGAAGGCGCTGCTGATCGCACCGATCCGCTTCTACCGCTATTTCATCAGCCCCTGGACCGGCCACTCGTGCCGCTTCACCCCCACCTGTTCCCAGTACGCCATCGAAGCCATCGAGACGCATGGTGCGTGGAAGGGATTCTGGCTGATGGTGCGGCGCATCGGCCGCTGCCACCCATGGGCCCAGGGCGGCGTCGATCCGGTTCCGGACTGCCGGTGTGGTGCGAGCCACGCACGGCATGGGTCGCACCACGAACACGGCGAACATGACGGACGCCACCATCCGCAGCCTTAACCGGCTAAACTTGTGGACTTTGCCGCAAACCTGATTCCGACACACCCTTTCCGCTCCGGCCGGATTTAACTCTCTGCAGGCACCATGGATATTCGACGCACCATCCTCTGGATGATCTTTTCTTTCGCGCTGCTGCTGCTCTGGAACAACTGGCAGACCCATAATGGTCAGCCCGGCCTGTTCAGCTCCCAGCCGGCACAGGCCGACACCACGAGCGCACCCATTGCCGGTACGCAGGGTGCCACCGATCCGGCAGTGCCTGCAGCCGCACAGGCTCCTGCTGCGGCAACCGGCACCGTACCGGGCGCATCGCAGCCCGCTCTGGCCAGCGTACCCGCAGACAATGCACCTCAGGATCGCCTGCTGGTCGTCTCCAGCGATGTGCTGCGCCTGACCTTCGACACCCAGGGTGCGCAGATCATCAAGGCGGAGTTGCTCAAGTATCCGGCCAGCAGCGGCTCCGACCAGCCCACCATCCTGCTCGACAACGTGCCTGCCCTGACCTACCTGGTGCAGACCGGTGCCGTGGGTGCGCCCGCCGGTGCCGAGGCCTACCCCAACCACCTGTCGCAATTCAGCGTGATCAGCGCCGACCACGAACTGAACGGCGACAACCTGACCGTGGTGTTCCAGGCCGAGTCGGGCGGCGTGCGCCTGGTCAAGAGCTTCAGCCTGCAAAAGGGCAGCTACGTCGTCGACGTCAAGCATGCCCTGACCAACACCAGCGAAGCTGCCAAGTCGCCCTCGGTCTACCTGCAGATCACCCGCGACGGCAACTCGCCCGCCGACTCATCGAGCTTTTACCGCACCTTCACTGGCCCGGCCGTGTACTCGAACCAGGACAAGTTCCAGAAGGTGACCTTCTCCGATATCGAAAAGAACAAGGCTGACTACGTCCGTCAGGCAGACAACGGCTGGATCGCCATGATCCAGCACTATTTCGCCACCGCCTGGGTCCCGCCGCAGGGCAAGGTTCGCACCAACGACATCGTCGAACTGCAGAAGAACCTGTTCGCCGTGCGCGCCATCGAGCCGGTCGATGCCATCGCCCCCGGCGCAACCACCATCGCCTCGGCTCGCCTGTGGGTCGGCCCGCAGGACCAGCAGGCCATGGAAGCCCTGGCCCCTGGCCTGGATCTGGTGGTGGACTACGGCTGGCTGACGATCATCGCCAAGCCGCTGTTCTCGCTCATGACCTGGCTGCACATGTTGCTGGGCAACTGGGGCTGGACCATCGTGGCCCTGACTGTGCTGATCAAGGCCGCGTTCTACCCGCTCGCTTCGGCCAGCTACCGCTCGATGGCCAAGATGAAAATGGTCGCCCCGCGCCTGCAGGCCCTCAAAGAGAAGTATGGCGACGACAAGCCCAAGCTCAACGCCGCCATGATGGAGATGTACCGCAACGAGAAGATCAATCCGCTGGGCGGCTGCCTGCCGATCGTGGTGCAGATCCCGGTCTTCATCTCGCTGTACTGGGTGCTGCTGGCCAGCGTCGAGATGCGCGGTGCGCCCTGGATCCTCTGGGTGCATGACCTGTCGGTGCGCGATCCGTACTTCATCCTGCCCGCCGTGATGATGGCGACCATGTTCCTGCAGATCAAGCTGAACCCGACGCCACCCGATCCCATGCAGGCCAAGATCATGATGATCATGCCGCTGGTGTTCGGCGGGATGATGTTCTTCTTCCCGGCCGGTCTAGTGCTGTACTGGTGCGTCAACAACATCCTGTCGATCGCGCAACAGTGGTACATCACCAAGAAGATGGAAAAACAGACAGCAGCAGCCGCCAACAACTGAGCGACATGACGAGGTAACGGGCTGTCAGGCATCCTTCGGGATGACAACCGGCCCGTTCCACGACGCAGTCTCCGAAGGCGCCAGGCAGACAGCCGGCGCCTTTTTGTTTATTGTCTACCCTTGCTGAGTTTTTCCCGGAGCACACTGAGATGCTGAAAGACCTGACCGACCTTGTTTCGCTGACCGGCCTGGGCCTGCTGCTGATGCTGCCGCTGTCCAATCCGTTGACATCGATGATCATGTTCCTGTCACTGAGCCGCTTCATCCCCTACAAGGAGCGTCAGGCACAGGTGCGCCAGGCCACGCTCTATGTCTTCATGATCATGATCGTCACCTTCTTTGGCGGACATCTGATCATGCAGTCGTTCGGGATCTCCATCCCCGGCATGCGCATCGCCGGTGGCCTGATTGTGGCCTTTATCGGCTTCACCATGCTGTTTCCCAGCAGCAACACCGATCTGCCCGAGGCCCAGAAAACCAACGAGACGGCCATGGCCAGCGCCAATGTGCCCAACATCGCCTTCGTACCGCTGGCCATGCCGGGCACGGCCGGCCCCGGCACCATCGCCATGATCGTCAGCGTAGCCGCCACCATCAACGGCAGCGACACGAAGGAATATGCGGACTGGGTCCTGATGGTCTCGCCGGTCATCGTCTTCGTCTTGCTGGCCCTGCTGTTCTGGCTCTGCCTGAGCTCGGCTGAAAAGATCGTCAAATTCATTGGCCACAACGGTGTGGAAGCCATTTCACGCATCATGGGCTTCCTGCTGGTCTGCATGGCTGTCCAGTTCGTGATCAACGGCGTGCAGGAAATCGTCACCCCAACCACGGCCGCACCCGCTGCAGCGTTCTAGCGGCAGTCCGCATCAGCAGGAGTTTGCATGAGTGCCCATCACACCGACCCGATCGCCGCCATCGCCACCGCCCCAGGCCGGGGCGGTATCGGCGTGGTGCGCGTATCCGGCCCGGACCTCACCGCACTGCGCACACGGCTGTTCGCCCAGCCCCTCAGGCCACGCCACGCACACTTCCTGCCTTTTCTGAGAGACGACGGCAGTACCATCGACGAGGGTATCGTACTGTCCTTTCCCGGTCCGCATTCGTACACCGGCGAGGATGTGCTCGAGCTGCAAGGCCACGGTGGTCCGGCTGTGCTGCGACAGGTGCTGGAGCGCTGCCTGGAGGCTGGCCGCGACCTGGGCCTGCGGCTGGCCGAGCCAGGGGAGTTCACCCGGCGGGCCTTTCTCAATGATCGCCTCGACCTGGCGCAGGCCGAGGCTGTGGCCGACCTGATCGAAGCCTCTTCGGACGCCGCCGCACGCGGTGCCATGGCCTCGTTGACCGGTGCCTTTTCAGCCCAGGTCGATGCGCTGGCAGGCGATATCGTGGGCCTGCGCACCCTGGTCGAAGCCACTCTGGATTTCCCCGAGGAAGAAATCGATTTCCTCGAAAAATACCAGGCACGCGGTACGCTGCAACAACTACGAGAGGCCCTGCAGACCATCATCGCCCAGACACGTCAGGGCGTGATCCTGCGCGAAGGTCTGCGGGTCGTGCTGGCTGGCCAGCCCAATGTGGGCAAATCGAGCCTGCTCAATGCGCTGGCCGGCTTCGAGGCTGCCATCGTCACCCCGATTGCCGGCACCACCCGCGACAAGGTCGAGCAACAGATCCATATCGACGGCGTGCCGCTGCATATCGTCGATACCGCCGGCCTGCGCGACACCGAAGATACGGTCGAACGCATCGGCATCGCCCGCAGTTGGCAGGAAATCGAGAAAGCGGACGTGGTGCTGCATCTGCGGGATATCCGCTCGGTGATGGGGCTGACCGACAGGTCGGCACAGAACGCCGATGCTGCGGCAACCCGCAGTCACGTCAATGAACCGGGAGCCGCCGATCTACCCCGTGGCAGTCATCTGCCTGCCATGGGTGAATCGCCCATCCTGGAGCCAGACATCGCCGCCCGCGTGCCGGCCGGCACGCCGGTGCTGACCGTCTACAACAAACTGGACCTGCTGCCGGGCGGCACGGACACCCTCGCCTGCGCAGCGCAGCCTTCTCCCAACGGACGGCGCGATGCCGGCGAGATCCTCTGTGTTTCCGCCGCCACCGGCCAGGGGCTGGATACGCTGCGCCAGACGCTACTGCGACTGGCCGGCTGGAATGCCTCGATGGAATCCCCCTGGCTGGCCCGGGAACGGCACATGCAGGCGCTGCTGCGCGCCAGCGAACACCTTGAGATGGCCTGGGCGCACGCGCAGATGGATGACCGCGTGCTGGATCTGTTTGCGGAAGAGCTGCGGCTGGCGCACGAGGCGCTGGGGGAGATCACCGGGGTTTTCAGTAGTGATGATTTGCTGGGGGAGATTTTTGCGGGGTTTTGTATTGGGAAGTGAGCGTCCTCCGCGACTCCCTCCCGCCCCAACTACCCCAGCGCCTTCCGAATCTTCTCCGCAGAAACCGGAAACTCATAGAAGCGTTTGCCGATGGCATGGGCAATCGCATTGCTGGTGGCCGCCACGATGGGAATCATGCCCAGTTCGGCCATGCCCTTGGGTGGTGAGGTCTCTGACAGCGGCGGCAGGAACTCTGCGGTCTGCGTCCAGACCGCCACATCCGCGGCGCGCGGCAGCACATAGCGGTTGAAGTTCCACGTACCATCGCCGGGCCCGTCGCCATACAGGGGCAGTTCTTCCATCAGCGCATGACCGATCCCCATGGCGGCACCGCCCTGCAATTGCCCGGACACCAGTTGGGGCACGATCATGGTGCCAGGGTCCATCAGCGCATGATGTCGCATCACATCGACCTCGCCCGTGAACGTATTGACGTTCAGTTCCATGATGTAGGCCGCCGAGGTATAGGTCGTCGGCCCGGCGCTGCTGCGCTTGACGGGCGGATACAGGGCACGGATGCGCTTGATGAAGTCATAGCCGGCCACGCTCATGCGCTGCTTCAGCGCTGGCGGCGCGCCTTCGCCATAGCGCAACGCCAGGGCATCGACCGCCAGAGTCCGCACGCCCACGCCGGGAATGTCGAACTCGGCACGCGCCCATTCCCATCGGCTGAAGGTGTGCAGGGCCACGCCGGTCACCAGCCCCATGTCGTGTGCCTTGCGGGCCAGTTGCTCAAACGGGATGGGTGCCATGCCGCCACCGCCCAGTCCTTCGGGGCTCACGCGCAGATCCGAAAACTGCACATCGAACGTCGATATCGGACCACCACCGGCCCCTTCGCTCCAGATCGCGCGCGCCGCCGGCCAGAGCGAGTACTCCAGCAGGAAACGCGCGGCCTGTCGCGTGGCAAAGCCGGTGTAATACACGCTGCTCGATGAACTCATGTCGGGCACGATGGCCGGCACCCAATAGGGATCGTGCTGGGCATACTTGTCCTGCTGCGCCTGGTCGGCCCGCGCGGTATGCAGCGGCAGTTCCGGGAAATCGGTCACCCCGAAGGAGACATTGTCCGGGGCCTTGCCCAGGGCCTGCCACACCATGACCTGCTGTGCCGTGGTCGCCCCCGTGCCGATTTCCTGAACGCAGTGCCGCATGCTCAAGGTGCCGGCAGCATCGAACTCCAGCACCAGGATGCCCGGATCGCCACTGGAACCATAAACGGTCTGCACCTGCGCAAAGCCAACGCCGTAGCGCTTGCCGGGGTTGGCCGCGTCGAAATCGGCCTTGGCCTGGTCGCGGTTGATCCAGAGGGGATGTGCGGCGGCCCTGTCCAGGATCTCGACAATCCTCGGGTCTCCCGCCTGGACACCGCCCTGCGTGTTCTGGTCGCCGGTGCGCAAGGCATTGCGCCGGCGCAGCTCGATGGGGTCCAGCCCCAGCGTGTCGGCGATTTCATCGACCATGATCTCCGTCACGGTCATGGACTGCAATGCGCCAAAGCCGCGCATGGACCCCGCCTCGACGGCCGACGTGGCCATCGCCATCGTGGCCAGGTCGGACTTCGGAAAGTAATACACCGACTGCGCGCCCCGCGCACAGACATGAGACACGGCAACCGACAGGTTCTCCCGGCCACCGCCATTACAGGTGTAGACCCCCTTGAGCGTCTCGAACTTGCCTGTCTGGCGATCGACCGTGATCGTCACGTCCATGTCGATCGAATGGCGCTTCATGCCCAGCTGGAACTGCTCATAGCGGTCGTTGGCCATGCGCACGGGCATGCCGCCGCTGTACAGACAGGCGGCAATGGCGTAGTACGGAAAGACCGAATAGTCCTTGGAACCATAGCCTACCGTCGAGCCCGTCAGCAATACGATCCGCTTGACCGGCACCTGGCGATTGTCTTTCAGCATCTCGGCTGCGGCACTGGCGACCCCGGCCGGCGACTGGGTCGCGGTCAGGATGTGCAGGGTGGCCGTGTCGGCGTCGTACCAGGCCGTACAGTTGTCGGGCTCCATCGCACAGGGGTCGATGGACTGCGAAAAGCCATGCCGCTCCAGCACCAGCTTGTCCGGATTGGCGCGTGCCTGGGCAATCTCATCCGCAATGACGGCAGCGGCATCCATGGCACGCTCCTTGAGCGTCGGATCGGCATCGGCCGCATGCAAGGCATCTTCAAAGCCACTGCCCCGTTTTCTTTTGATGACGTCCGGCACGAACAGGGATGGATCGGGATCGAATGGCGGCCAGACGACCTCGTCGCCATGAAAGCCGCCCTTGATGGCCCCATCCTGGAAGGGCGCGAACACAGGGGGAGACTGCGGCGTCTCGCCGCCAATGCGCACGAACCGCGCAGCTCCATAGTTGGCAGGCGGCCTGGGGCCAGTGAACTGGCCATACTTGACGGTGCCGGTCTCAAAACGCAGCATGCGCTTGGCGGCCTCGAAGCGATCGAAATCCCGATAGAACAGCATGGCCACAGGATGTCCCAGCAACGGCGCGGTCTCGCCAACCGGCAACAACAGATGCTCGCCGTAGAAGCCCTTGCCCATGCTGGACGGTGCCCGGATGCCGCTGCCGGCCAAATCGCCCTGCAACAGCACCCGATCAGGCTGCAAATCGGCAGGCAACATGGACAGGTCGATCCCGGTGAATACGTGCTCGGCATCCGTTGCCTTCAACATGAAGGCATAACCCGAGCTGGCAGGCCAGCCTTCCAGGTCAGGGGCACGAAAATCGAACGCAAAATTCTTCTGGCCCGTCACCTTGCGGATGGCATCCCAGCGGTATTTGGCCTTGCCATCCGGCCCGATCCAGTCAGTTGGGCTGGCACCGGGATAGACCTCGACTGCCTGCGCCGCAGGCAAGCGACCCAGCCACAGAGAAATACCGCCCACCGTACCCAGCTTGATGAAATCCCGACGAGAAAATCCAGCCTGCTTTGCGCTTGACACCACCTGCTCCTGAAAACCATTGGCGCGACTGGAACGACCGCACGGCGGCGATGTTTTCCTGCCGCCGCTGTTCGTGCATCACGGAAACGCCAAATGTAATGGAATGCACAGGCTTTGACCATCACGAGCCGTCAGCACGGACGGCTATCGGTTTTCTCCACATACCCTCGTATCGACCCGACCTCTTCCCGGATATGCGCCACCAGCCGGGATGCCGCAGGATCTCCCGTCGGCAGCGATTGCACACCCTGCTGCGCATCGCCGTCGCTGCCGGTAGTCCCATCAGCCAGACAGGTGGCCAGCCGCTCCAGTTCCTCGGTCTGGGCAGTGGCTCTTGCCGTGGTGGCCCCCATGGAATACGCCGTGATGGCATCGCAGACCCGTTCTGCACTGGCCACGATGGGAAACCAGGCGGCAGCCTCCCGACCCGATGGCGGCGGATCGACCAGCGTTTTCTGCAGGATGGCCCGCATGTTGGCCAATTGCCCATATACGGTACGCCGGCAGGCACCCAGCTCTGCCGCCTCGGCCACATGGCCGTCACCATCCGTGGCACGCAATGTGCTCAACAGATAATCCGCCATGGACCGGCGCGCCTGGTGAAAGGCACCGGCCAGTTGCCGATGATGTGACTTGGGCCAGATCAGATAGCCAAACACCAGCACTACTGCCCCCCCGCCCAGCGTATCGACCAGGCGCAACAGCGCATAATCGATACCCTTGGTTTCAGGGCTGACCAGATCGATCAGCACCAGGACCAGCGGCGTCATCGTCAGCGTCATCACGGCATAGGAAATCTGGCGTGCCTGCGGCATGAGCAGGGCAATCAGGGCCATGATGCCGATGAACAGCGGCCCGGGGGGCAGCCAGGCCAGGATGGCCGCGCCGATCAATACACCACCGGCCGTCCCCAGGCAGCGCAGTACGGTACGACCGAAGATCGACCCGAGATCCGGCTTCATCACCAGGAACACCGTCATCGGCAGCCAATACCAGTGGCTGCGGTCATCCAGCCAGCGCAGTGCATAGGCAATGCCGACACACAGTGCCAGCGCCAGCGCCGACAGCAGGACATCACGCCCAGGAGCCAGCCGATCCAGCCACACCCGCAGCCGCGCCTGCGGGTGCACGGCCACCACCTGCGCACCCGATGCACCGGCCTGCCCAGGCCGATCAGCCACTTGCACGGTCATTTCCATCGGCCCCCACAAGGCCACGCCCAGCGCCGCCACGGCGCGCGACAGCAGCGGTGCCTGGGTATCGAAAACGGGGGCAGGCAGCCTCTGCCCATCCTTGACGGCCTGGGCCATCTGGCTCAAGGCCCGTGTCGCTGCCGACAATTGAGCCGCTTCACTGCACGCCAGGATGGCGGCAAACAGCCCATCGGCCCGCTGCAGAACCGCCGCCCGCCGGTCCGCCTGGGGGCTGCGCCCCTGCGCCTGAGAACGGGTCTGCAGCATCAGGGCATAAACGGCGGATAACTGTGTTGTCACCTGCCGGCGTTGTGTCTCGACTGAAGCACCACTGGCCTGTCCCTCGGCCAGCCGGGACAGGGACAGCAACAGGGCAGCCAGCATTTCGCGCCGGGGGCGGCTGCGCTGCAGCAGCGCCTCCACCCCCAGCAGCAACGCATACAGCGCGGCCCCCACCAGCAACATCAGGAACATGTGCAAGGCGCTACCATGCAATGCAGGATTGCCGAGCGCCACGGTGCCCAGCACCAACGCCTGCATGGTGCCGATCGACAGGGCCGCGCTGTAGCTGCTGGCCACGCTGGCCAGAAACGAGACGCCCATCATCAGCAGCACGATCCAGCCCCAGGGCAACCCCGAGGCATAACCCAGCAATGCACCGGCGGCACCCAATGGAGCCGTGACCAGCAGGCGGCGGAAAAGATCCTCGTACGGACCGTCGCGTTCGCCATTCATCTGCATCAGGTAACCCAGGGCAACCAGCAGGCCCAGCGCCAGTTGCTGGGTCGCCAGGCCCACGCCCAGCGGCACGGCCATGCCCAGTGCCGCCCGCAGCGAACGCCCCCAGCGCCAGGCGGCCGGCTTGTTGAGTCGGGTCAGTTCACGCAGCCAGGCATTGGGGCCCGGGGCATGCGGCATGGCAGGCGGGGAAGCGGTGGTCATGGGGCGGCACGAAATGTCAGAAGTGGCGATGGGCGCCAAAGGCGATCAGGTCTGTGCGGCATTTCGCGCCAGCCCAGTTGTCCGGGCAGACGCGACCTCATTCCAGCATAAACCTCCTGTCGCAGGCAACCGTGGTGTAGTATCTGCCCATCCGGGAACCGCCATGATCGACTTCAAGCAAATCGAAACCTTCGTCTGGGTCGCCGAGCTGGGCGGGTTCCGCGCCGCTGCGGAAAAACTCAACACCACGCAGCCTGCCATCTCGCAGCGCATCGCCGCGCTGGAGCAGACGCTCAACACCCGCCTCTTCACCCGCGATACGCGCGGTATCCAGATCACCGACAAGGGCCAGGAGTTGCTGACGCAGGCACAGCGCATGCTGGACCTGCGCAACGACATGATGCAGACAGCCTGTGCCCAGAATGCCGTGCGCGGTACCCTGCGCCTGGGCGTGGCCGAAACCATCGCCCATACCTGGTTGCACGCCCTGCTGGAACGGCTCAGCGCGCTTTATCCGGCGCTGGTGGTGGAGATCCATGTCGATACCACGCAGGTCATGCGCCCGCAGGTGGCGGCCCACCAGATCGACCTGGCGCTGCTGGTGGGCGTGGGTGACGATCCCAAGCTGCAGCACCTGCATCTGTGCAACTACCCGGTCGTCTGGGCCGCCAGCCCGGCGCTGCACCTGGATGACCGCCTGCTCAAGGCACGCGAGCTGGCGGCGTACCCCATCATCACCTACCCGGCCAACAGCCAGCCCTACCGCGCAGTACGCGGCACGCTGCTGGCGGCCGGCATCAAAACGCCACGCATGTATGGCTGCGCCTCGCTGAGCACCATCGTGCACATGACCCGGCGCGGCATCGGTGTCAGTGCCATCGCCCCCGAGGTCATGCAGGACGAACTGGCCCAGGGCAGCATCCGTATTCTCAACGTGCGGGACTCGCTGCCGGAACTCAGTTTCTATGCCTGCTGGCTGGACTCGCCCGACAGCTACATCGTGCGCACCGTGGCACAGGTCGCCCAGGAAGTGGCACATGCCGCACACAGCAAGTCTGCCGCCTGATTCCATTGCCTGACCTTGCGTTCTCTGCATGAAGAGGTCGCCCTGTGTGCGCCGATACGCCGATCCAGCCTCTGTTCAGACATCAGGACTTACCCTCATAGCACCTTCCGAACACAGGGTCGGCAACTGAAAAATTCCTTTCCTTTCAAACTTATAAATTTAATTTATAAGAAAACATCCAAACGAATGATTGGACAGTCATCACCCCGTAGGCTGGAATCGCTGCCATAGGCCGTATGCGTGCTGCACTTCTGCAGGCTGTATTCACGGCACCCTTTCCTGCGAGCCGACATGACTGCTGCCATCCTCCCAGAAATCGCCCTGTCCGCCCCGGAAGTCCGGCAACGCATCCGCCGTGCCGAACTCGACGGCCCTACCGCCGGGCTGGCTCCCGGCCATGTGCAGGCCAATCTGATGATTCTGCCCAAGGACCTGGCCAACGAATTCCTGCTGTTCGCCCAGCGCAACCCCAAGTCCTGCCCGCTGCTGGACGTATCCAACCCCGGGCAGACGCTGCTGACGGGGCTGGGCGAGGACATCGACATCCGCACAGATACCCCGCGCTACCGCATCTGGCAGGATGGCAAACTGGTGGCCGAGCCGACCGACCTGCTGGACTGGTGGCGTGATGATCTGGTGACTTTTTCCATTGGCTGTTCGTTTTCCTTCGAGGAACCGATGCTGGCCGAGGGCATCGACGTGCGCCATATCAGCCAGGGCTGCAATGTGCCGATGTACCGTACCAACATCCCGACGCGCCCGACGGCAGGCCTGCATGGCCCGATGGTCGTCTCCATGCGTCCGCTCAAGGCCGCCGATGCCATCCGCGCCGTACAGATCACCAGTCGGCTGCCTTCGGTGCATGGTGCACCGGTACACATTGGCGATCCGGCCCTGATCGGCATCCAGGATATCAACCGGCCGGACTATGGCGATGCAGTCGAAATTCGCCCGGGCGAACTGCCCGTGTTCTGGGCCTGCGGCGTCACGCCGCAATCCGTCATCCAGACCGTGGCCCCGCCGTTCTGCATTACCCATGCACCCGGCCACATGCTGATCACCGACCTGCTCAACACAAAACTGGCCGTGCTGTAAGACAGGCCATACTCTCAAGGAGAATACCCATGAAAATGTCCCGAACCCTCGCCCTGCCGACCCTGGCACTGGGCCTGCTGCTGGGCACACAGGCCGGCGCACAGGATGTCACGCCCGACCTGCCCCGCACCGAACTCACGGTCGTGGGCGGCCTGAGCAACCTGACTGCCTACCAGAACAACGAGCAACCGTTCTGGACCAAGACCATTCCCGAGCGCTCCGGGG
The DNA here is from genome assembly GCF_040137905.1 of Corticimicrobacter sp. NCBI lineage: Bacteria > Pseudomonadati > Pseudomonadota > Betaproteobacteria > Burkholderiales > Alcaligenaceae > Corticimicrobacter > Corticimicrobacter sp. The sequence continues at coordinate 2,952 of NZ_JBEFDG010000032.1, read as the reverse complement.
GGCAGGTCACCGCCACCGTCCAGGGCTTCAATGAAATGGGTCTCAAGGGCCCTGAGCTGCTGCGCCTGATCGGCCAGGGTGTGGTGCCATTCGGCACGGCCACGCTGTCTTATTTCGCAGGCGACAACCCGATCAACGAGGCCATCGACCTGGCCGGCCTGGCCCCCGACGTGGCCACCGCCCGTACCGTGACCGAGGCCTTCGAACCTGTCTATTCGGATTTCTACGGCAAAAACCGGATCAAGGTCCTGGGCATCTCGACCTATCCCGCACAGGTGCTGTTCTGCAATGCCCCCATTACCGGCCTGGCCGACGTCAAGGGCAAGAAGGTCCGCACCAGCAGCCGCACCACCGGCGAGTTCGTGCAGGCGCTGGGCGGCACGGCCGTGACGCTGCCATTCGGCGAAGTCGTGCCGGCACTGCAGAACGGCGTGGTGGACTGCGCCATCACCGGCTCCATGTCCGGCTATTCGGCCAAGTGGTACGAGGTCAGTACCCACCTGCTGGAACTGCCGATCAACTGGAACCAGCAGATTCATGCAGCCAACCTGAACATCTGGAATCAGCTTGATCCCAAGGTGCAGGACTTCCTGCAGATCCAGATCGATGGCCTGATCAACCAGATCTGGGATGCCGCCGCGCGCGAAACCCAGATGGGCTATGACTGCAACACCGGGGCCGCCACCTGCGACCAGGCCGTCAAGGGCAGCATGACCCTGGTTCAGCCGACCGACGCCGATCGCGAACTGCTGCGCCAGATCACCGCCGAAGTCGTGGTGCCGAAGTGGGCCGCCCGCTGCAACGAGCAGTGCGTGAAAGACTTCAACGACACCATCGGCAAGGAGCTGGGCATCGTCGCCAGCAAGTAACACCGTCCGGCACATACGCCGCAGCCAGCCTGCCGGATTCTTTCCGGACGGGCTGGCTGCCCGGACACCGGCACCTCGCGTGCCAGACCCGCTGCGCCCGATGACGCAGCAGATTTTCCCAGAAGACCATCATGACCCACTCAATTGACCGATTCCAATGGATCAGCGCCCTGCTGCACCAGGCCAACCGGCTGTCACGCCTGACCGTCTGGCTGGCCGGTGCCATGACACTGCTGAGCGCGCTCTACGTGGCCGCCGACGTGGTCGTGCGCAAGCTGTTCGGCACCAACCTGGGCGGCTCCGACGAACTGTCCGGCTATGCCTTTGCCATCAGCATTTCGTGGGCGCTCTCGTTCGTCGCGCTGAACCGCGCCAACATCCGGATCGATGCGCTCTACCAGTTGCTGCCCGTGCGCATCTGCGCCTTCCTCGACTGGCTCAGCCTGGTGGGTCTGGGGATTTTCATTGCCTATCTCACGCGCTATGCCATCGATGTGGCGGCGCTCTCCTGGAGCAACGGCTCGACGGCCAACAGCACCATGGCCACGCCGCTGTGGATTCCGCAGTTCATGTGGGTTGCCGGCCTGGTCTGGCTGTGCGTGGTGCTGGGCCTGATGCTGCTGCGCTCCTCGCTGGCCCTGGTCACGGGCGACCTGCGCACGGTGCAGGCCCTCTGCGGCATGCGCAGCACCCGCGAAGAAGCCGAGGAAGAAGCCGAAGCCGGCAAGCGCATGGTTCACGGCGAAGCACAACACGGAGACGCGCGATGATCGCCACGACCCTCATCCTGATGCTCGTATTCCTGGGGTTGAGCATCCCCGTCGGTGCCGCGCTCGGCCTGCTCGGTCTGGCACTCGACCCGCTGTACTCGATGCTGCCGCTGACCATGGCCATCGGCGAAGTGGCCTGGAGCACCAGCAACGAATTCCTGCTGGTCGCCATCCCGCTGTTCATCATGCTTGGCGAGATCCTGCTGCGCTCCGGTCTGGCCGAGCGCATGTACAGCGCCATGAGCCTGTGGCTGTCCTGGCTGCCGGGCGGCCTGATGCACGCCAACATCGGGGCCTGCACCGTCTTTTCGGCCACCTCCGGCTCCAGCGTGGCGACCGCCGCCACGGTCGGTACCGTCGCCATCCCGCAGATCAAGAAGAACGGCTACAACGAGCGGCTGTTCCTGGGCAGCCTGGCCGCAGGCGGCACACTGGGCATCCTGCTGCCGCCTTCGATCAACCTGGTGATCTACGGCGTGCTGACCAATACCTCGGTGCCCAAACTGTACCTGGCCGGCATCATTCCCGGACTGGTCCTGGCGGGCCTGTTCATGCTGATCATCATGCTGGCCTGCGTGCTGCGCCCGTCCTGGGGTGGCAACAAGCTGAAGGCGAGCTGGAAGCAACGCTTCACGGCACTGGTGCACCTGCTGCCGCCGCTGGGCATTTTCCTGCTGGTGGTAGGGTCGATCTATGCCGGCATCGCCACGCCGACAGAAGCCGCCGCACTCGGCGTCGTGGGCGCACTGGTCCTGGCTGCCGGCATGGGCCGCCTGAACCTGATCATGCTGCGTGACGCACTCGAAGGCACCATGAAATCCAGCGCCATGATCATGCTGATCGTGATCGGTGCCGCCTTCATGAATTTCGTGATGTCGGCCACCGGCCTGACCTCGGCACTGACCAGCACCATCACCGACCTGGGCGTGTCGCCCGGCTGGATGCTGGTCGTGCTGGTGGTGTTCTACCTGGTGCTGGGCTGCTTCATGGAAACGCTGTCGATGATGATTACCACCATCCCCATCGTCGCACCCATCATGATTGCACTGGGCTACGATCCGATCTGGCTGGGCATCGTCATCATCATTCTGGTCGAAGCCGCCCTGATCACGCCGCCGGTGGGCCTGAACCTGTTTGTGGTGCAGAGCCTGCGCAGCAAGGGCAGCCTGAACGACGTCATGATCGGCGCGCTGCCGTTCGTGCCGACCATGCTGATCCTGATCGCGCTGCTGGCGCTCTTCCCCGGCATGGCGCTGTTCCTGCCGACCCTGTTCAACTAGACCCTGCCGGATCGGGCACGCCTGTGCGCAGGC
>NZ_JBEFDG010000031.1:0-29241 GCF_040137905.1 Corticimicrobacter sp. | reverse complement strand
CAACCCTGATCCTGGCCACAGTGATCTGGGTCAGCCCCGATTCTGGCGGTTTTATTTCTGGTCTTGGTGGACTCATTGCCTTCAGTGTCCTGGTGCTTGGCAACATGCTTAGTTTGTTGCTCAACATCCTGAATATTGGCCTGAGCGAAACGCCATCCCGAAGGTTGCGATACTTGACCTCGGCACAGATATTCCTGCTGCTCGTTGCTGGCGCTGGTGTCGCATGGATGTTGTTGTAGGTATTCGATCGCACTGCATCAGCAAAGTACCCATATGAAAAAAGCCGCGCCCGGGATTTCCCGGCGCGGCTTTTTTCCTTCGCAAGCGGCAGATTATTTGCCGGCCTGCTTCACCACCGTCATGGCCGAGGCAATCAGCCCACCCACATCGGCCAGGTTGGCCGGCAGGATCAGCGTATTGCCTTCCTTGGCGACATTGCCAAAGGCTTCGACATAGCGCTCTGCCACCTTCAGATTGACCGCTTCCATGCCACCCGGATTCTGGATCGAAGCGGCGACCTGGGTGATCGCCTGTGCCGTGGCCTCGGCAATCGCCAGCACGGCGGCCGCTTCACCCTGGGCCTGGTTGATCTGGGCCTGCTTTTCACCCTCGGAACGGGCAATGGCGGCTTCGCGTTCACCAGTGGCGATATTGATCTGCTCCTGGCGGCGGCCTTCGGAGGCAGCAATCAACGCCCGCTTTTCACGCTCGGCGGTGATCTGTGCCTGCATGGCACGCAGGATTTCGTTGGGCGGCGTCAGATCCTTGATCTCGTAGCGCAACACCTTGACGCCCCAGTTGAGCGCAGCATCATCCAGCGCCGATACGACCGTGCTGTTGATCAGGTCGCGCTCTTCAAAGGTTCGATCCAGTTCCATCTTGCCGATGACCGAACGCAACGTGGTCTGGGCCAGTTGGGTGATGGCGATCACATAGTTGGACGAACCATAGGAGGCCCGCATCGGGTCAGTCACCTGGAAGTACAGGATACCGTCGACCTGCAGTTGCGTGTTATCGCGCGTGATGCAGACCTGGCTGGGCACATCCAGCGGAATTTCCTTGAGCGAATGCTTGTACGACACGCGCTCGATGAACGGAATCACGAAGCCGGCACCAGGGGACAGCGTACGATCGTATTTGCCCAGTCGTTCGACAATCCAGGCGTTTTGCTGCGGCACGATGGCGATGGCCTTGATGATGAACAGCAGCGCCAGCGCGACCAGGATCAGCAAGACAATGGTAGAGTCGGACAGAAACATGGTCATATCCCCATAAACAGTGAATGAGCGGCTCGGCGTACTGGCCATAGCCGCCAGGAAAACAGCACACGGATGATTTCCGTGTGCTGAAGCGAAGATCTAGCGTGGTCGCACGACCAGCCGCGAGCCACGCAGGGCGACGATTTCGTGCACCCCGGTGGTACGGGCTGCGCCCGGCTCGAGCTCGGCCTGCCAGGTGGCACCACGATACTGGACAGCCGCCAGTCCGTTGTCGCCCCACTGGCTGACCTGCACGCTGCGACCGATATCAAGATTGACATCGGCATTGCGGGCCGAATTGACTTCCCGCTTCTTGAGAAACCCCGACTTGCGCAGCGTCAGCAGCCCAAGCAGGGATACCAGCGCACATGCGACCAGTTGCCATGGCAAGGCCAGGCCGGCCAGTGCGGCCAGCCCGCCACCGGCGAAGCCGAGAGCGATCAGCAGCAGGTAGAACGTGCCGCTGCTCAGTTCGCCGATCAGGGCCAGTGCAGCAAGGCCAAACCATATCCACATCGCAGTGCACTCCTTTTGGTTCTCAGTCGACCAGTTTCTGCCAGGTATCGACCACCGTGTCCGGATTCAGCGACATGGACAGGATACCTTCCTGCTTGAGCCACTGGGCGAAATCGGGATGGTCGCTGGGGCCCTGGCCGCAGATGCCGACGTACTTGTTGGCCTTCAGGCAAGCCTGGATCGCACGGCGCAGCATGAACTGCAGTGCAGGATCACGCTCGTCGAAATCAGCGGCCAGCAGTTCCATGCCCGAGTCGCGATCCAGGCCCAGGGTGAGCTGGGTCATGTCGTTCGAACCGATGGAGAAACCATCGAAATGCTCCAGGAACTCATCGGCCAGGATGGCGTTGGACGGCACCTCACACATCATGATCAGGCGCAGCCCGTTCTGGCCGCGCTTGAGGCCATGCTGCGCCAGCAGGTTCACGACCTTTTCGGCCTGGCCCAGCGTACGCACGAACGGCACCATGATTTCGACGTTGGTCAGACCCATCTCGTCGCGCACCTTCTTGAGTGCTTCGCATTCCATGCGGAAGCACTCTTCGAATTCGCCGGCGATGTAGCGCGACGCGCCGCGAAAGCCCAGCATGGGGTTCTCTTCCTCGGGCTCATAGCGCGAGCCGCCGATCAGCTTGCGGTACTCGTTCGACTTGAAGTCGGACAGGCGCACGATGACGGGCTTGGGGTAGAACGCGGCCGCGATGGTGGCAACCCCTTCGGCGACCTTGTCGACGAAGAAGGCACGCGGGCTGGCATGACCGCGGGCAGCCGATTCGACGGCTTTCTTGAGTTCGCCATCGACATTGGGATAGTCCAGGATCGCCTTGGGGTGGACGCCGATGTTGTTGTTGATGATGAACTCGAGACGGGCCAGGCCGACACCGGCGTTGGGCAGTTGCGAGAAATCGAAGGCCAGTTGCGGGTTGCCCACGTTCATCATGATCTTGACGCCGATTTCGGGCATCTCGCCACGACGCACTTCCTCGACCTCGGTTTCGATCAGGCCGTCGTAGATGCGGCCTTCGTCGCCTTCGGCGCAGGACACGGTCACGTTGGCGCCGCCGATCAGGATATCGGTGGCGTCACCGCAGCCCACCACGGCCGGGATGCCCAGTTCGCGCGCGATGATCGCCGCGTGGCAGGTACGACCGCCGCGGTTGGTGACGATGGCGGCGGCGCGCTTCATCACGGGTTCCCAGTTGGGATCGGTCATGTCGGTGACCAGCACGTCGCCCGGTTCGACCTTGTCCATTTCGGAGATATCGCCCACCACGCGCACCTTGCCGGCACCGATCTTCTGGCCGATGGCACGGCCCGTGGCCAGCACGCTGCCGGTCGCCTTCAGGCGATAGCGCTGCTGCACGTCGTGCTTGTCCTGCTGCGACTTGACCGTCTCGGGGCGCGCCTGCAGGATGTAGATCTTGCCATCGATGCCGTCACGACCCCATTCGATATCCATCGGACGCTGATAGTGCTTCTCGATGATGACGGCGTAGCGGGCCAGTTCGATGACCTCGTCGTCGGTCAGCGAATAGCGGTTGCGCTCGGTCACCGGGATATCGACCGTACGCACGGCGATGCCTTCGGTACGGGCCGGATCGAATTCCATCTTGAGCAGCTTGGAACCGATGCGGCGGCCCACGATGGGATAGTGTCCCGATGCCAGGGTCGGCTTGAAGACATAGAATTCGTCGGGGTTGACGGCCCCCTGCACCACCATCTCACCCAGGCCGTAGGACGAGGTGATGAACACCACGTCATCGAAGCCGGACTCGGTGTCGAGCGTGAACATCACACCCGAGCTGCCACAGTCGGAACGCACCATGCGCTGGATGCCGGCCGACAGGGCGACCTCGGCATGGGCATAGCCCTTGTGCACGCGGTACGAAATGGCGCGGTCGTTGTAGAGCGAAGCGAACACGTGACGGATCTTGTCCAGCACGTCATCGATACCGACGACGTTCAGGAAGGTTTCCTGCTGGCCGGCGAACGAGGCGTCGGGCAGATCCTCGGCCGTTGCCGAGGAACGCACGGCAAACGAACCCTTGCCGTCTGCATCGAGCTTGGCAAAGGCTGCGCGTACATCGCGATCAAGCTGTTCGGGGAAAGGTGTATCGATGATCCATTGACGAATCTCGCCACCAGCCTGGGCCAGTTCGCGCACATCATCAGGATTGAGCGTGGTCAGGCGATCAGCGATTTTCTTGTCCAGGCCGGTCGCGGCCAGGAAATCACGGAACGCTTCTGCTGTGGTGGCAAAGCCGCCGGGTACGCGTACGCCGGCATCGGACAACTGACTGATCATCTCACCCAGCGAGGCGTTCTTGCCGCCTACCGAGTCAACATCCGTCATGCGGAGTTGCTCGAATGGAACAACATAAGACATTGAAGTCACCTTTAATACAATGGAAGAAAGCGGATTTGGTCAGTACGTGCCCCGCGCTGCGGCTTCGCCTCATATACTGGCCAAATCGGCCTTGGAATCACCAAGGTTGACTCGCAGTCGGATTGTACGCCTTTGCGCACTTTTTTTTCAGTGAAATACCCTTACATATGCAAAATCAAGCACCTGAATCGCCCATCCAGCGCATCGTACTGATCGTCTCCGACGGCACCGGCATCACGGCAGAAACCTTCAGTCACGCTGTCCTCTCGCAATTCCAGTCGGTCAGCTTCCAGCAGATGCGCATTCCCTTCATCGACACGCTGGAAAAGGCTGCCGAAGTGGCCGAGCGCATCGACCGCTACACGCAGGAACGCGGCCAGCCCCCCATCGTTTTCAGCACCCTGGTCGACCAGCAGATCCTGGCACGGGTTCGCCAGTCGAGCGGCATTTTCCTGGATCTGTTCGGTACCTTCGTGGCTCCCATCGAGGAAGCCCTGGGCGTGAAATCCAGCCACTCAGTGGGCCGTACCCACATGGGCGTGACGTCCGAGCAGTACCGCAACCGGATCGAGGCAATCAACTTTACCCTGGGCCATGACGACGGGCAGTTCGTGCGAGAACTGAGCCAGGCCGACGTGATCCTGGTCGGCGTATCGCGTTGCGGCAAGACCCCCACCAGCCTCTACCTGGCCATGCAGTACGCCATCAAGGCTGCCAACTATCCGCTGATCCCCGAGGATTTCGAACGCAACACCCTGCCCGCCACCCTGCTGCCCTGGCGCCACAAGCTGTTCGGTCTGTCGATCAATCCGGAACGCCTGTCCGAAGTGCGCAACGAGCGTCGTCCCAACAGCGTATATGCCTCGCTCGAACAATGCCGCCACGAAGTGGCCGAAGCCGAGCGCATGATGCGCCGCGAAGGCATTTCCTGGCACTCCACCACGACCAAGTCCATCGAGGAAATCTCGACGACCGTGATGCAGGCGATGAAGCTGGGCAGCACGACGTATTGACAATCATGAAATTCAAATACCAACCGTACTATGAATACATTCTTAGTAGAGAAAGCTTCATGGATGGCGAGCTTTCCGCAGACGAAATCGAGCGAAACATAGGCTTTTTAGTAGATGATCTCAGAAATCATTTCCTTGAAATCGGAGGGATCGTTGAGTTGGAGGACAATGGCATTATTTCCATAACCAGCAACATTGCTCGACAAGAATGTGACAATATCGTCGCATCCTACCTTTCTAATCTACACCTACTTGCACACAAATTAAGTTAACCTGCTGCTTTGCTGCTGGCGCCGCTGCTCGAACAGGCACAGCGCAGCCGCGACGGCCACGTTGAGCGACTCCACCCTGTCCTGCTCGTGCGGAATGCGGATGCGCAACCCGGCGGCCTGCAGCAGGGCTGGATCGACCCCCTGCCCTTCATTGCCGAACACCCATACACAATCCTGTGGCAGTGCGCTGTCATACAGGCTGCGGGCCTGCTCCAGCGTCGTCGCGGCAAGCGGGATGGCCAGTCGCGGCAACAGCACCTCGGGTACGATCTCTTCGTGCAACGCCACGACGAAATGCCCGCCCTGCCCCGCACGCAGTGCCTTGGGGCTCCAGGCGGACGCGGTGCCCCTGGACAGAAACAGACGACGTATACCTGCCGCCGCTGCAGTACGAATCAGGGTGCCCAGGTTGCCAGGATCCTGGATGCGGTCGAGCCAGACAGCATTCTCGCTGATGAGATCCGGCAGTGCCGGCACAGGCCGGGCGGCCACGAAAAGAATGCCCTGGTGACTTTCGACTTCGCTGAGGCGGGCAAACAGCGCATCAGGTACGCACAGAATGCGTGATGACTCGACCTGTGTCAGGATCGCCGCGATATCGGTCTGTCCCAGGCGGCTCTGCGCTGCGACGGCACATTCAGGCAGGCCATGATGCAGCAGCCAGGCCTGGCACAGATGCACGCCATCAAGCAGGATGCGATCGCGCTGACGTGCCGGACGTTCGCGCAGCATGCGTAACTGCTTGATCTGCGGATTCTGATCCGATGTGATGTGTTTCATGCGTCTTGCCCAGCGGAAGGCAACAGGCAATTGCGTACGGGGGCAAAGCTGGTTCGGTGCGCCGGGCATGGGCCATGCTCGTTCAGACGTGCAAGATGCAACGCCGTGCCATAGCCCTTGTGGCGATCGAATTCATACTGAGGGTATTGCTTGTGCAAAGTCAGCAAATAGGCATCACGCGCTGTTTTAGCCAGGATGGAGGCTGCTGAAATGGCCTGCACCAGTGCATCCCCCTTGACGATCGTCTGTACTTGACAGGCCAGCTTCGGTGCCCGATTGCCGTCAACCAGTGCCAAGCTGGGCTGGACCACCAGCCCTTGGACGGCACGCTGCATCGCCAGCATGGTAGCCTGCAGGATGTTCAGACTATCGATTTCGGCCACATCCGCACAGGCGATGTGCCAGGCCAGAGCCTGTGCCTGGATCTGCACCGCCAGTTGTTCGCGGCGTCGAGCCGTGAGCTTCTTGGAGTCCGCCAGCCCCTCGATGGGACGTGCCGGATCGAGGATCACGGCTGCCGCATAAACCGGCCCTGCCAGTGGCCCGCGGCCGGCTTCATCGACACCGGCCATCAGGCCAGCGACGTCAGGGATGCAAGTAAACAGATCGGGTTGCTGCATATGAAAACTCAGTGCATTGAGCCGAGACCGCGTTCAAGTCAGGCCCGGCCATCGGCCACGTCGAGGATGACGCGTGCAGCCAGCCCCGGCGTATCCAGATCCAGATCCTGGTGAAGCGCAGCAAAGCGTTGTTCCACACGCGCAATGTGTGCATCGTCGGTCAAGGCCTGCCAGGTTGCCTCGGCGAGCTTGTCCGGTGTGGCATCGTCCTGCAGCAATTCGGGCACGGCAAAATCCTGCAGCAGGACATTCGGCAACCCTACCCAGGGCACATAGGGCCGCTGCTGCCCGGATTTCCAGGCCATGATGCGGCGCATCCAGGGAGACAGAACGTAGGAAATCACCATCGGCCGCTTGAACAGGGCGGCCTCCAGCGTGGCCGTGCCGCTCGAGAGCAGCACGGCATCGGCGGCCTCCATTGCATCCCAGGCGCAAGGCCGCTGGTCCTGCTGCGAGAGACAGATCAGTCCAGGAACGGGATGCTGCACGAGGATCTGCTCGAATTGCGCCCGCCGTTCCTGGTTGGCCATCGGTGCAATGCAGACCAGGTTCGGATCGCGCTTTCGCAGCAATTGCGCTGCCTGCAGGAACCGTGGGCCCAGCAATTCGATCTCGGAGCGACGGCTGCCCGGCAGTATGGCCAGGATACGGGCCTGTTGATCCAGCCCCAGGCGCGCCCGGGCCGCCGCGCGATCAGGCTTGTGTGGAATGACCGACGCCAGGGGGTGCCCGACATACGTCACCGGCACACCCGCATCGCGGTAGATCTTTTCCTCGAACGGAAACAGCACCAGCATATGCGACACGGCCCGCTTGATCGCATGAATGCGGTCATAGCGCCAGGCCCAGATCGAAGGCCCGACAAAGTGCACGGTCGGCACGCCGGCATCGCGCAGATGTTGCTCCAGCCTCAGGTTGAAGTCAGGCGCATCCACACCCACGAAGACAGAGGGAGGCTGGGCCAGCCAGCGCCTGCGGACATCCCGGTAGATACCCAGCAGCCTGGGCAGGCTCTTGATGGCATCCACATAACCGAATACGCTGAGCGCATGCATGGGATGCCAGAGTTCGAACTCCCTGGACTGCATGTTGGGGCCACCGATGCCCTGACAAAGCAGGTTTGCATCGGAAGCCTGCAGCCCCTCGATGATGCGGGAGGCAATCAGGTCGCCGGAGGGCTCGCCGGCAACCATGCCGACCACCCTGTTCCCGCTGCCTGTACTCATTTGCGTGCGATGCCGCGGGTGCTCTGAGCCAGGAAGTCGAGGATCAACTGCAGTTGGGCTGCCGCTTCAGGAGCGACTGCAGTACGCTGGCGATCGAGTTCGGCCACGGCATCGGCCAGCGAAAGGCCTCGCCGATAGATGATCTTGTAGGCATCGCGCAGTGCCGAGATGACCTCAGGCTGGAACTGGCGGCGCTTGAGACCTTCGCTGTTGATGCCGGCTGGCAGGCAGGGATTGCCACCAGCCATGACGAACGGGGGCACATCCTGCACCAGCGAGCTGTTGCCGCCGATCATGCAGTGCGCCCCGATCTTGGTGAACTGATGTACGCCGGTCAGGCCTCCCACGATGGCCCAGTCGCCAACATGCACATGTCCACCGAACTGCACCGAGTTGGCAATGATCGTGTGATCACCGATCAGGCAGTCATGGGCGATATGCACATAGGCCATGATCCAGTTGTGACTGCCCACCCGTGTCACGCCGCCATCCTGTACCGTACCGGTATTGAGAGTGCAGTACTCGCGCACGGTGTTGTAGTCACCGATCTCGAGGCGGGTCAATTCACCAGCATACTTCTTGTCCTGTGGCATGCCGCCGATCGAACAGAAGCGATAAAAATGGTTGTGGTGCCCGATGCGGGTGTGACCATCGATCACGCAATGCGGTCCAATGCGCGTACCCGAACCAATGGTGACATGGGGCCCGACGATGCTGTAGGGGCCGATGGTCACGTCTTCGCCGATCTGGGCGGCCGGATCGACCAATGCTGTCGGGTGAATGCTGGGCGCTGCCATGGTAGCTACCTCGTTCAGTCGGAAAGAGAGCGGATTGCACACATCAGTTTGGCTTCGGCCACGACCTGGCCATCGACCAGTGCCTTGCCGCGATATTTGCACATGACCCGGCTGATGCGCTCGGCCTCGACCTCAAGGCGCAACTGGTCGCCCGGCACCACAGGGCGGCGGAAACGGGCTTCATCGACGCCGACCAGGTAGTAGGCCGTATCCTGGCCCGCATCATCGGAACCGCTGACCTCGGGGAACGAGAACAGCGCCGCTGCCTGGGCCAGTGCTTCGATGATCAGCACACCCGGCATGACTGGCATGTGTGGAAAGTGTCCTTCAAAGAAAGGTTCGTTGATCGAAACGTTCTTGATGGCGACGACCCGTTCACGTGGCACCAGTTCGAGCACGCGATCAACCAGCAGCATCGGATAACGATGCGGCAGGCGTTTCTGAATTTCCTTGATGTCCAGTTCCATGGTATGCACTCTATTGTAATTATGGCAGGGGAGCAGCCTGCTGTGCGTACTGCACAGCATGATGGCCGACTCCCACCGCAATGATGATCACGATTCCGAGGATGCGCCCTGCTCCAGGCTGCGCACTCTGCGCCGGATCTGGGCAAGCTGCTGCAGAACGGCTGCATTGCGCTGCCAGTCCGCATGCTCGGCATAGGGAAAGACGCCAGTGTAGCGCCCGGGCTTGAGGATGTCGGACGTCACGGCGGTGCCACCCGAAATATGGACATCGTCGCCCACGGTCAGGTGACCGGAGAACATGGCTGCCCCGCCGAGGGTGCAGCGCTGTCCGATGGTAGTCGAACCGGCAATCCCCACGCAGGCGGCAATCGCTGTATGGTCGCCGATCCGGCAGTTGTGGCCGATCATGATCTGATTGTCGATCTTGACGTCGTTGCCGATCACCGTGTCTTCGAGCGCGCCACGGTCAATGGTGGTATTGGCGCCGACTTCGACATCGTTGCCCAGTACCACCCTGCCGAACTGCGCAATCTTGCTCCAGCCACCGCGAGCCTGATGGTGGTCGGGCGCAAAACCAAAGCCATCGGCTCCCAGGACCACACCGCTGTGGAGGATGGCGCGGGCACCGATCTGCACGCGGGCATACAGCGTGACCCGGGGATGCAGCAGGGAGTCCTCACCGATCACGACGTTGCGACCGATGATGCAGGCAGCCTCCAGTACCGTGCGGGCACCGATCCTCGCGCCGTCTTCCACCACGCAGCCGGGGCCGATGCGCACGTCTTCGCCAAGTTCGGCATTGGGCGACACAACCGCAGTGGCGTGTATGGCAGATCCGCAGGCGTCGGGAACAGGCTGGAGCGCGCGCTCGAACCACTGGGTCAGGCGTGCATAGAGCAGGTAGGGATTATTGCAAAGTACACGTACCCGATCTGACCAGCCTGGCCCTGCCTGCAGGCAGGCCTGGTCGATTTCTGGCGTGACGATGACTGCGCGGGCCTGGCTTGAGAGCAATGCCTGCAGATACTTCTTGTTGACGGCAAAGCTGATTTCGCTTTCACCGGCTCCCGCCAGCGAGCCGATGCCGGCAATGACCGGCCAGGCGGTCTGGCCGGTGGTGCCTCCCAGCAGGCTCCATTCGAGCCCCTGGGTATCGGTTTCAGCCATCAGGCGGTCCAGCGCGGGCGCCGCCGACAGGTTGAGCAGCAACGGCATGTGATTACTTGTCCAACGCCTGGATGATCCGATCGGTGATATCGATGCGCGGATTGACCGTGACGGCATCCTGCACGATCAGGTCGTAGTTGTCCTGCTCGGCAATCTGCTTGATCGCGGCATTGGCCTTCTCGACGATAGCCGAGAATTCTTCGTTGCGGCGGCGGTTGAAGTCTTCCTGGAATTCACGGCGCTTGCGTTGCAGGTCCATGTCCAGGTTGGATAGTTCTCGCTGGCGGCGTACCCGGTCCGACTCGGACAGGACAGGACCGTCTTTCTCGAACTTTTCGGCTTCGCTGCGCAGGTTGTTGGCCAGACGCTGGAGTTCGGTATCACGGCGGCTGAATTCGGACTCGATCTTGGCCTGTGCATCCTTGGCGGGCTTGGAGTCACGCAGAATCCGCTCGGTGTTCACGAAGCCGACCTTGGCGCCCTGCGCATGTGCCGGAGCAGTCATCATGCCTGCCGACACGGCCAGGGCACATGCTGCCAGCAGCCCGCGCCCGCCAGCCGACAGAAGGCCGGTCCGACGACCAGGCTTCGATTCGGCAGACTGATTGGATTGCAGGGTAATTGCTGACTTCATAAAAGTACTCACCTTTGAAAAAGATGTTTTTAGACTAAACGCTTATTGTGCCACCATTCGGGCCGCATCAGAAGGCGGTACCGATCTGGAACTGGAAACTCTGCTTTTCATCGCCATCCTTGGCGTTGAGCGGCTGGGCCCACGAAATCTGCAGCGGCCCCATCGGTGAGCTCCACGACAGCCCCAGGCCGGCCGAGTAGCGCAGTTCGCTGAGTTCAACCTTTTGGCCATTGCCGTAGACCTGACCGCCATCTGCAAAAGCGAACCAGCGCAGCGTACGGTCGCGCCCTGCTCCAGGAATAGGCAGATACAACTGGACATTGCCGACGATACGCTTGGAACCCCCCAGGTAGGTCGTACCGCTCCAACTGCCGGTACGCTCTTCCCGTGGTCCCAGCGACGAACCCTCGTAACCACGTACTGTGCCCATGCCGCCGGCATAGACGTTCTTGATCAGCGGATAGCTCTTGCCGCCGTAGCCATTGCCCCAGTCCAGCAGGCCGTTGAAAGCCAGTGTGTAATCGCGACCCAGCGGCAGGTAGTACTGCTGCTGCGCGCTCAACATGGTGTACTTCAGATCCATCGTCGACAGGTCGGCCTTCAGGCGAGTGTACGAGCCCTCGTTCGGCACCAGCGCACTGTCGCGGGTATCGTTGGACCAGCCCACCGAGAAGATGATGGCATTGGCCTTGTTGCCGTATTCTTCCACGAACTGCTCGTACGACGGGGGCGAATCCGTGTAGGTCGTGATTTCGTTGCGCTCGAAGTCGGCACCCACGAAGACGCGGTCGTTTTCGGAAATCGGCACGCCGAAATGCATGCCCAGACCCATGGACTTGATGCGGTAGTTGCCGTCGTTGTTGTAGAGCGGCTCGGTCTGGCGGTAGAACAGCGACGTGGTGCGGCTGATCCCGTCCAGCGTCCAGTAAGGATCGGTGTGCGAGATGACGGCTGCACGGTTCGACTTGCTGGTATTGAACTGGAACGTCAGGTTGGTGCCGCTGCCGAACACGTTGTCTTCGCTGATGCCGGCCGACAGGATCGCCTTTTCGGACGAGCCGTAGCCGACGCCGAGGTTGATCATGCCGGTCGGTTTTTCCTTGACGTTGACATTGACATCGACCTGGTCGGGAGAACCCGGCACCGGCTCGGTCGTGACGTTGACGTCCTGGAAGTAGCCCAGGCGGTCGACGCGGTCACGCGAATTCTTGATGTCAGCCGCATCGTACCAGGCCGCCTCCTGCTGACGCATCTCGCGGCGGATCACGCGGTCGCGTGTACGCGTATTGCCACCGATGTCGATACGGCGCACATAGACGCGACGACTCGGATCTACGTAGAACGTCAGGTCGGCCGTATTGTTGTCGCGATCCAGCACCGGATTGGGATTGACGTTGGCAAAGGCATAGCCGAGGTCGCCCAGGTAATCGGTGATGCTCTTCGAAATCTCGTTGGTCTTGGCTGCCGAGAAGGTTTCACCCGGCTTGACCGTGATCAGTTGCTGGATTTCCTCATTCAGGCCCAGCAGTTCGCCGGCCAGCTTGACGTCGCTGAGGGTATAGGGCTTGCCCTCATGGATCGTCACGGTAATGTGGATTTCCTTGCGATCCGGCGAAATGGCCACCTGTGGCGGCTCGACCGTGAACTCGAGATAACCGCGGTCCAGATAGTAGGAACGCAGGTTCTCGATGTCGCCCTCGAGCTTTTCGCGGGAATACTTGTCGGCATCGGTGTACCAGGTCAGCCAGCCCGGCGTGCTCAACTGGAAGGCATCCAGCAGGTCGCTTTCGGAGAAAGCCTCGTTGCCGACGATGCTGATGCTGCGGATGCGGGCCACATCGCCCTCGAATACGTCGAACTTGATGCCTACTCGGTTGCGTGGCAGCGGCGTGATCGTGGAAGTGATCTCGACGCCGTACTTGCCCTTGGAGAGGAACTGCTGCTTGAGCTCGAACTCGGCGCGTTCCAGCATCGAACGATCGAAGATCCGCCCTTCGCCGAAACCGACCCCCTTGAGCGATTCCGTGATCGCCTTGGTGTCGAAGGACTTCATGCCCTCGAACTCAATGGCGGCAATGGTCGGTCGCTCCTGCACCACCACGACCAGCACGTTATCGGTCGTATTGATCTGGACATCGCTGAAGAAGCCGGTAGCGTAGAGCTTGCGGATGGCATCGGCGGCATCATCCTCGGTGAAGGACTCGCCGACCTTGACCGGAAGGTTCGCGAAGATGGTGCCGGCATCGGTACGCTGCAGACCCTCGACCCGGATATCGCGCACGACGAAAGGCTCGAATCCGTATGAGGGCAGCGGAGCCAGCGCTGCGGCCACAAGCGCCAGTATGGTTGCCTTGCGCCGGAATTGGTAGAACATCCTGTCGATCCTTCTTGGTCGTCAATATGAATGTGAATGAATATGGTCGGCGATTTTAAGCCAGAACACGATCAACTTAAAAGACGGGTAAAGTCGTTGAACAATGCCAGCATCATCAATGCCACCAGCAATGACAGGCCGATGCGCTGACCAATATCTATCCAGCGATCCGGTGGCGGACTGCCCCGGACGATTTCGATCAGATAATACAGCAGATGCCCACCGTCGAGCATCGGAATGGGCAAGAGATTGAGCACGCCCAGGCTGATGCTGACGAGCGCCAGGAACGAGACATAGGATGCCAGCCCTATCTTGGCGCTCTGCCCCGCATAATCCGCGATGGTGACCGGGCCACTGATATTGCGCCAGGAAACATCGCCGAGCAGCATGCGGCCCAGCATGCGCAACGAGAAGACCGCTGTATCCCAGGTACGCTGCACACCCATCAGCACGGCATCGATCGGTCCATAGCGCACATCCACCATCGGCACATCCGCCCCAAGGCTGGCACCGATTCGTCCCACTGTCGCGCCCTGCCCGTCGAGTGCCTCGCGCGGCACGACGGCCAGCACCATGGGCGTGCCATCGCGCAGGATATCGAAACGCATGGACTCACCTGGACGAGCCTGGATCGCCTCCACCAGTTGCCCGACCGTGAATTCGCTATTGCCGATCGCGTCCGTACCGACAATCGTATCGCCTTCGAGCAAGCCCGCCTCGGCCGCCGCCGAGTCGTCGAAGACCTCCTGCACCCTGGGAATGGCGCGCAACCGGATGCCTGCCTCGGCGAGGATGTCTTCATCGGCTCGGTCATGCCAGCCGGCCAGTGGTGCCAGGGTCACTTCGTAGCTGTGATCGTCGGGCGAAAGCAATGCCAGCCGTGCACTCTGATCCGCCGTCCAGGCATCCAGCATGGCCCAGCGAACCTCATCCCAACTGCGAATATCGCGGCCATTGATTCGCTCGATGCGCGACCCCGGCAGGATACCCGCCTGTGCAGCACTGCTGTCGACGACCGGGGCAGCCAGAATCGGTTGGGGTTGCTGTGTGCCGGCCAGGTTGAGGCCTGCATAGAGAAAAACAGCCAGGATCAGATTGAAGACCGGCCCGGCCGCGACGATGGCGATCCGCTGCCAGACCGATTTGGTACGAAAGGCACCATCCGGCCCCGGCAAGGACGGATCAGGATCGTCCTGCATCTTGACATAGCCGCCCAGCGGAATGGCGGACAGTGCCCACTCCGTGCCATTGCGATCTGCCCGACGCCAGAGCACCGGCCCGAAACCGACAGAGAAACGCAGCACACGCACCCCGCACCAGCGGGCCACGCTGTAGTGGCCAAACTCGTGAAAGGTAACCAGGATGCCGATGGCAACGGCAAAGGCAGCAAGCGTTGTCAGCATTCAGAATGTCGCTCAGGCAAGGCCCAGATGGCCGGCGTAATGGCGGGCACGTTGATCGAATTCAAGGATATCCTCCAGGGAACCCAGTCGCACTTCCGGCAGACCAGCCTGCCACTCGAGCACGGCATCGAGCACTCGGGCGATCCAGGTATAGCGCAGATTGCCGGCCAGGAATGCCTCGACGGCGACTTCGTTGGCGGCATTCAGGGCAATGCAGGCAGCCTGGCCGGTACGCAGTGCCTGCATGCACAGGGACAGGCATGGAAAACGCAGCGGATCCGGCTGCTCGAAATCCAGCCGGCCGGCCGTTGCCAGATCCAGCAGCCCCACGCCACTGCTGATGCGGTCCGGATAGGCCAGTGCCTGAGCGATGGGCGTGCGCATATCGGGATTGCCAAGCTCTGCCAGCACCGAGCCATCGTCATATTCGACCAGCGAATGGACCAGACTCTGCGGATGGATCAACACTTCGAGACGATCGGCGGGCATGCTGAACAGCCAGTGCGCCTCGATCACTTCCAGCCCCTTGTTGACCATGGTTGCCGAATCGACGGAAATCTTGCGGCCCATGCTCCAGTTCGGATGGGCGCAGGCCTGCTCAGGAGTGACACCTTCAAGCTGTTCGGGCCAGAAACGTCGAAACGGCCCGCCCGATGCGGTCAGCACCAGGCGTTTCACGCCAGGTGCCGGGACGGCTGCGGAGCAATCTGCATGCTGCGCCGGCAGGCATTGAAAAATGGCGTTGTGCTCACTGTCAATGGGCAACAGGGTTGCCCCATGCTCGCGCACTGCCTGCATGAACAGGTTGCCGGCGGCAACCAGCGCCTCCTTGTTGGCCAGCAGGATACGCTTGCCGGCATGTGCTGCCGCCATCACGGATGGCAGGCCCGCCGCGCCCACGATAGCCGCGACGACCGTATCACTGGCAGAATCGGCTGCAATATCGGCGAGCGCCTGTACGCCCACGCGGATTTCCGGCAACGTACCGCCCGACCAGAACTGGCGGAAAGCATCGGCAGCCGCCTCGTCAGGCACTGCGACCACGCGGGCACGACTGGCGGCAGCCCGCTGGGCCAGGATATCCATGCGGCGATGACCGCTCAGTGCATGAATGCGGAACAGATCGGGGTGACGGGCGATCACATCCAGCGTGCTGGCACCGATCGAACCGCTGGCTCCCAGGATAGTAACGTGACGCATGCTGCTCAATGGCTCCAGACGCTAAGCACCCATGCCAGCGGTGCAACCGGCAGAATGGCGTCGATACGATCCAGCACGCCACCATGTCCCGGCAGCAGCCGGCTGGAATCCTTGGCACCGGCACGTCGCTTGAGCCAGGACTCGAACAGATCACCGGCAATCGACAGGGCTGCCAGCACGATGGCCAGCACGACCGTCAGGGTAACGCCGAAACGTGCCACCAGTGCAGCACCAAAGGTATCAGGACTCCAGAGCGCCGTCAGCAACACCCAGAGCACGGCTGCTGCAATACCTGCCAGCGCACCCTCACGGGTCTTTCCGGGGCTGATGGTGGGAGCCAGCTTGTGTCGGCCGAAAGCCTTGCCGGCGAAATAGGCACCGATATCGGCGATCCAGACCAATGCCAGCACGGACAGCAGGTAGATTGCACCATGGTGGCTGTACATGAAGTACAGGGCGCAACCCGCAAAGGTCAGCACAGGCACCGCCAGCATGCCCAGTGGCACGCTGTAATAGGATGGACGGGGATATGCTGCCAGGCCCGTCAGTCGCAGCCATTCCCACAGGGCGCAACCGATGGTCAACAGGATGAAGGCCGCAAATGCCAGCGTACCCGGTGCCGCCAGCACCGCAGCCACGATGGCAAGCAGGATGATGGCGGTAATGACTCGTTCTCGCAGCATGAAACGCCTCAGGGAGAATTTTTCAGTTGTGCGCTGGTACGGCCGAACCGGCGCTCACGCGATGCATACCAGTCAAAGGCACGCTGCAGCTCGTCACGATCGAAATCGGGCCAATAGGCATCCGTGAAGTACAGCTCGGTATAGGCCAGTTGCCAGATCATGAAATTGGAAATGCGCTGCTCGCCGCCAGTGCGGATGAACAGATCGGGCTCCGGTGCCCAGGGCATCGCCAGATGCGGCAGCAGGGCCGCCTCGTCCAGTTGCGAAGGATCGGCAGCCAGCTCCGGGCGCTCTGCCAGCACGGTGCGCATGGCATTGAGGATATCCCAGCGGCCACCATAATTGGCTGCAATGGTGAGATGCATGCGCGTATTGCCGCGCGTGAGGGTTTCGGCCGCCTTGATGCGCTGGCGCAACGAGGCGTCGAAGGCACCGAGGTCGCCGATCACATGCAGGCAGACCCCCTGCTCGTGCAGGCGTCCGACTTCGCGATCCAGCGCCTGCATGAAGAGGCGCATCAGCAGCGTGACCTCCTCGATCGGCCGGCGCCAGTTCTCGGAACTGAAGGCGAACAGCGTAAGATGCTGCACGCCCTGCCGCCCGCAGGCTTCGACGATGCGCCGCACGGCCTGCACACCCTTGGCATGCCCTGCCGTGCGCGGCAGATGCCGGGCGACCGCCCAGCGACCGTTGCCATCCATGATGATGGCGACATGACCAGGCACCTTGCCGGTGTCGGGAATTGCCAGCGTTGAACTCTGGACCATGGCGTTCGACACCGACCGTCGCTCAGACGGTCATGATTTCAGCGTCTTTCTGGGCGACCAGCTTGTCGACTTCCTGCACGAAACGGTCGGTCAATTTCTGGATATCGTCCTGGGCACGACGTTCATCGTCTTCGGAAATATCCTTGTCCTTGACCAGCTTCTTGAAGGCTTCGTTGCTGTCGCGACGCAGATTGCGCACGGCGATCTTGGCATCCTCGCCGGTGGACTTGACCACTTTGGTGAGGTCGCGACGACGCTCTTCGGTCAGGGCCGGCATCGGCACGCGAATGGTATCGCCCATCGGCACCGGGTTCAGGCCGAGGTCGGACTCACGGATGGCCTTTTCGATAGGGCCTGCCATGTTCTTTTCCCAGGGCTGCACACTCAGGTTGCGAGCATCCACCAGATTGACGTTGGCCACCTGGCTGATCGGCACCGGGGAGCCGTAGTACTCGACCGTGACGTGATCCAGGATGCCTGTGTGGGCGCGTCCCGTACGGATCTTGGCCAGATCCGTCTTGAGGGCTTCCAGGGTCTTGGTCATGCGGCTTTCGGCCGATTGCTTGATCTCTGCGACACTCATTGCGAATTCCTTGTCAGCTGTCAGACATGTACCAGCGTGCCCTCGTCCTCGCCACCGATGACGCGTTTGAGAGCTCCTGGCTTGTTGATGGAGAACACCTTGATCGGCAGCTTCTGGTCGCGGCACAGGGCAAACGCCGTGGCATCCATGACTTCCAGGCGACGCACGATGGCCTCGTCAAAGCTGATGCGGCTGTAGCGGGTTGCCGTGGGATCCTTGTTGGGATCGGCACTGTAGATGCCATCGACCTTGGTTGCCTTGAGGACAACCTCTGCGCCGATTTCGGCACCGCGCAGGGCGGCTGCCGTATCAGTGGTGAAAAACGGATTGCCTGTCCCGGCCGCAAAAATCACGACCTTGCCTTCTTCGAGGTAGCGCAGGGCCTTGGGACGGATATAGGGTTCGACCACCTGGTCGATGTTGAGTGCGGACTGCACGCGGGTATCGATCTGGCGGTGTTTGAGGGCATCCTGCAGGGCCAGCGCGTTCATCACGGTGGCCATCATGCCCATGTAGTCGGCGGTGGCGCGATCCATGCCCTGGGCACCGGGTGCCACACCGCGGAAAATGTTGCCGCCACCAATCACGATGGCCAGTTCGGTACCCTGGCTGGCGACTTCTGCGACTTCTTCGGTCATGCGCAGGATGGTGGCGCGATTGATGCCGAAGGCGTCCTCGCCCATCAGGGCCTCGCCGGACAGCTTGAGAAGGACGCGTTTATATGCTCGGGTTGTCATGTGCTTGCTCGCAGGAACCATCCAGCTTGGGAGTTTAAAACAAAAGTACGGTAAAAGAATGGGCCGCCTCCAGGGCGGCCCATGCCGCGCAAGACTTTCGCACCCACCCGCAGGCCGGTGCGAAGCAGCACGGTATTACTGAGCGGCAGCCTGGGCGGCGGCCACTTCGGCAGCGAAGTCGTCAACGCGCTTTTCGATGCCTTCGCCCACGACATAGAGCACGAAGGTCGTGATCGAAGCCGACTTTTCCTTGAGCAGTTGCTCAACAGTCTGCTTGTCGTTCTTGACGAAGGGCTGCGACAGCAGGGTCACTTCCTTCAGGAACTTCTGCACCGAACCCTCGACCATCTTGGCGACGATTTCTGCCGGCTTGCCGGATTCGGCAGCCTTCTGCTCGGCCACCGAACGCTCGGTGGCGATATCAGCAGCCGGTACGCCAGCAGCGTCAAGTGCCTTGGGACGGGTTGCGGCGATGTGCATGGCCAGATCCTTGCCCACTTCATCGGCACCAGCATACTCGACCAGCACGCCAATGCGGCCGCCGTGCACGTAACTGGCCAGCTTGTTGGCCGTTTCGATGCGCTGGAAGCGACGGATGGTGATGTTCTCACCGATCTTGCCGATCAGGGCCGAACGCACCGAATCAACCGTGCCTTCCTCGAACGACAGGGCCGACAGCGCAGCCACGTCGGCCGGATTCTTGTCAGCCACCAGGCGGGCGATATCGGCAACGAACTTGACGAAGTCGTCGTTCTTGGCAACGAAGTCGGTTTCGCAATTGATTTCGATCACGGCACCCAGCTTGGCGTCGTCAGCGATGTACAGGCCCACCAGGCCTTCTGCGGTCACGCGGGCGGCAGCCTTGCTGGCCTTGCTGCCCAGTTTGACGCGCAGCAGTTCTTCGGCACGGGCCATATCGCCTTCGGCTTCGGTCAGGGCTTTCTTGCACTCCATCATGGGCGCATCGGTTTTCTCGCGCAGCGTCTTGACCATTGCGGCGGTAATTTCAGCCATGTTGGCTCCATATACGTTGAGGCACCGCACCAGGGCAGTGCCGGACAATCAGGGGGTTGGATAGATGCAGCAGCACCCCTCCAACATGAAACGAGCCGGTGCACCTGTTTGGTTACCGGCTCGACATCAGCAACCAGGATACCCCGAAGGGGCTCAGGCTTCTTCTTGGCTCACTTCGACGAACTCTTCGGCACCGTCGTCGGCGATTTCTTCGACCAGACCCTGCACGGCCTGTTCACGGCCGGCGATGATGGCATCGGCCACGCCACGGGCATACAGGGCGATGGCACGAGCCGAATCGTCGTTGCCGGGAATGACGTGGGCCACGCCGTCGGGCGAGTGGTTGGTATCGACCACGGCCACGACCGGAATACCCAGGGTACGGGCTTCGGCCACGGCAATCTTGTGGTAGCCGACGTCGATGACGAAGATGGCGTCAGGCAGCGTGGTCATGTCCTTGATGCCGCCGATCGACTTGTTCAGCTTTTCGAGTTCGCGCTGGAACAGAAGCGCTTCCTTCTTGCTCATGCGCTCGGTGCCACCCTCTTCCTGCAGGGCTTCCATGTCTTTCAGGCGCTTGATCGAGCTCTTGACCGTCTTGAAGTTGGTCAGCATGCCACCCAGCCAGCGGCTGTCGACATAGGGCACGCCGGCACGCTGTGCTTCTTCGGCAACGATGTCGCGAGCTGCACGCTTGGTGCCGACGATCAGCACCGAACCGCCCTTGGCAGCGATCTGCTGGATGAACTTGGTGGCTTCCTGGAACTTTGCAACCGTCTGTTCGAGGTTGATGATGTGGATCTTGTTACGCTGACCGAAGATGTACTGAGCCATCTTGGGATTCCAGTAACGGGTCTGGTGGCCGAAATGGACACCGGCTTCGAGCATTTCACGCATGGACACGGACATAATGTTCTCCGAGGGTTGGGTCCTGCAGCACACCCGCATCGACTGGCACGATCACAAAAGACCTGCCGGCGACACCCTGGTTGGTGTACTGCGCTATTTGCCGCATGATTGCGGCGGTTTGCAGCTTCGGGATACAGTTCATCGAACGCATTTCCGGAAAGCCACGTTTTGCCTGTCAAAAGCATGTTGACTGCTAAAAGCATGCTTTCGCAGGCAAGACTATAATTCTACTATCTTCTTTCAGAAACACTCAAGTCTATTATGTCTCTGGTTACCGATTCCGCCGAACTCGACCAAATGCGTGCTGCCTGCCAGGCCGCCGCTCAGGTTCTTGACTATATTGCGCCCTTCGTACAACCCGGTGTCACCACACTGGAGCTGAACGAGCTGTGCCGCGCCTATATGGCGGACGTGCTCGAGGTCAAGTCGGCCACCATCGGCTATGCCCCGCCTGGGCATACACCCTATCCCGGCCATGTCTGCATCTCGGTCAACCACCAGATCTGCCACGGCATCCCCAACGACAAGAAGCTCAAGAAAGGCGACAGCCTGAACATCGACGTGACTGTCATCAAGGATGGCTGGTTCGGCGACACCAGTCGCATGTTCTATATCGGTGAGCCGTCCATTCTGTGCAAACGCCTGGTCGAAACAACCTATGACTGCATGTGGCTGGGTATCCAGCAGGTGCGCCCGGGTGCCACACTGGGCGATATCGGCCACGCCATCCAGCAGCATGCCGAGGCCCAGGGTTTTTCGGTCGTGCGCGAATTCTGCGGCCACGGCGTGGGCCGCCAGTTCCACGAAGATCCGCAGGTGCTGCACTACGGCAAGCCGGGTACCGGCATACGCCTGCAGGAAGGCATGATCTTCACCATCGAACCGATGATCAACGCTGGTCGTCGGGAGTTGCGCCAGCTGGCCGATGGCTGGACCATTGTGACCCGCGATCACAGCCTGTCGGCACAATGGGAACACTGCATCCTGGTCACTGCCACCGGCTACGAAGTCCTGACCGTTTCACCCGGCATGCTGCCGCCGCCAGCCTTTATCCAGAAAACAGACGCCTGACGGCACACATCATTCCCCCCTGGAGCCGACATGCAGACCCCCTCCCACCTTTCCCTGCCCCTGTCGGACCTGCGCAAGGCGCTGCAGGGTAGCCGGGCCGCCGCCATCGAAGCGTTCCGCCAGCAGCGCCAGCCCAATGCGCTGCTGCGCAGCCTCTGTCGCATCGTCGACCAAACCCTGCGCGGCCTGCTCCAGATCCATCCCCTGCCTGCCGGCTCGACCCTCGCTGCCCTGGGAGGCTACGGCCGTGGTGAACTGTATCCGTACTCGGATATCGACATCCTGATCCTGCTGCCCAAGGCACCGGATGCACAGGCCGAAACCGCCATCGGCGAATTCCTGACCGCCATGTGGGACATCGGCCTGGAGCCCGGCCACAGTGTGCGCACTGTGGCAGAATGCATCAGCGAGGCACGCGGCGACATCACGGTTGAAACCGCCCTGCTCGAATCACGCTGGATCGCCGGCAGCCGCAACCTGATGCGTGATTTCAGCCAGCAGATCCACCAGCACCTGGATGCGCCCGCCTTCTTCCTCGCCAAGCGCGCCGAGATGCGACAGCGCCATAGTCGCTTTCGCGACACGCCCTACTCGCTCGAACCCAATTGCAAGGAGTCGCCCGGCGGCCTGCGCGACCTGCAGGTCATTCTCTGGATGGCCCGCGCTGCCGGTTTCGGTGACAACTGGCGAGCCATCGCCCGCGCCGGCCTGCTCACGCCACAGGAGGCTCGCGACCTGAACCGGGCCGAACAAGCCTTCAAGCGGTTGCGCATTGAACTGCACCTGCTGGCCCGCCGGCGCGAAGATCGCATTCTGTTCGACTGGCAAAGCCAGTTGGCCACCACCTATGGGATCGAACCCAGCCCCACGCGGCGCGCCAGCGAATTGCTGATGCAGCGCTACTACTGGGCTGCCCGGCTGGTCACGCAACTCAACACCATCCTGGTTCAGAACATCGAGGAACGCCTGTTTCCGCGTCCGGACGAACCCGCCATCCCCATCGACGAGAGCTTCTGCAGCGTGCACCAGCGACTCGACATCTACCGCGACGATGCCTTCGAACGCAAACCCGCACTGCTGCTGCGTGCCTTCCTGGTCATGCAGCAACATCCGGAACTGCAGGGCATGTCGGCCCGTACATTGCGCGCCCTCTGGCACCACCGTGACCGGATCGACGCGCAATTCCGCAGCAACCCGATCCACAAGAAGATTTTCCTGCAGATCCTGCAGCAACCGCGCGGCATCGTGCATGCCCTGCGCGACATGACCATGCTCAACATCCTGCCCCGATTCATTCCGGCCTTTCGCCGGATCGTCGGGCAGATGCAGCATGACCTGTTCCATGCCTACACCGTGGATCAGCACACGTTGATGGTGATTCGCAACCTGCGCCGCTTCACCATGCCGGAACATGCACCCGAGCATCCACTGGCAAGCCAGTTGATCAATGACTTCAGCCGTCACTGGCTGCTCTATGTTGCCGCCCTGTTCCACGACATTGCCAAGGGCCGCGGCGGCGACCATTCCGAACTGGGTGCCCGCGAGATCAAACGCTTCGCGCGCGACTTTGGCCTGGTGCCAGCCGATGCGGAACTGGTCGAGTTCCTGGTTCGCCAGCACCTGAGCATGTCCAACGTGGCACAAAAGCAGGATCTGTCCGATCCGGACGTCATCCACCGTTTTGCTGCCCTGGTCAAGACCAAGCGCCAGTTGCAGGCACTCTATCTGCTGACGGTGGCCGATATCCAGGGCACCAGCCCCAAGGTATGGAATGCCTGGAAAGGCAAGCTGCTCGAGGATCTTTACCGCGCCACGCTGGCCATCCTGGGGGGGGCACGCCATAACCGCTCGTCCATGCTGCACAAGCGTCGCCAGGAGGCCGAAAAGCTGCTGCTGCAGTCCGGACTGCCGGCACACGCCTGGGATACGCTCTGGGACAAGCTCGATACCGGCTATTTCCTGCGCCACGAAAGCGACGAACTGTCCTGGCACGCCCTGCAACTGCACGCCGGCGGCAAGCTGGCCGACAGTCCCGTAGTGCGGGCCCGCGTTACCGAACATGGCGAAGGTCTGCAGGTTCTGGTCTGGATCCGCGACGTGGCCGACCTGTTTGCGCGCATTTGTGCCTACCTGGACCGCAGCCGCCTGAGCATTCTCGACGCCCGCATCCACACCTCACGCGACGGCTGGGCGCTGGACAGTTTCATCGTACTGCCGCTGGATGAAGAGGTCCCGCCGCAGGCGCTGGCGGCCGAGATCGAGCAGGGCCTGGGCGCAACACTGGCCCAGTTGGCGGGTTCCGTGCCGCAGCCAGCCACCGTGCCGGATGGTTCGCAACGCCGGCCGCCGCTGTCGCGCCGCTCGCGCTCCTTCCCCATCGCGCCTCAGGTGGAACTTCATCAGGACGAACAGGGTCAATTGTGGAGGCTGTCGCTGACCGCTGCCGACCGGCCCGGACTGCTGCATGACGTTGCCCGCATTTTCGGGGCGCACGGCCTCAACCTGCACACCGCCAAGATCATGACGCTGGGCGACCGGGTCGAGGACGTCTTCGTCCTGAGCGGTGCCGCTTTCGAAAATCCCAGGCAATGCCGGCAACTGGAACGCGACCTGCGCACCGCCATGTCTGCCGAATCCATGTCATAAAGAGAATATCCATGCTGCAAAACCGCACGATCTATCTGCTGATCTCCCTCCTGTCCCTGGCCGCCGTGGGCGCGGCACTGATCTCGCAGCATGCCTTCGACATGCTGCCCTGCGCCTGGTGCGTGCTGCAACGCTTGATCTATCTCGGGATTGCCCTGTGGGCTGGCCTGGCATGGGCCTTTGGCAAAGAGCGCGGCGGCCGTCCCTGGCTGGCCTGCGGTGGTATCCTCGCCCTGTCCGGTGCCGGCATTGCCGCCGCCTGGTTCCAGTACAGCGTGGCGTCGCAACTGTTCACCTGCGATCTGACGCTGGCCGACCGCATCATGCGTGCGACAGGACTGGATGAAAGCATGCCCGGCGTGTTCGGCATCTATGCCAGTTGCATGGATGCTGCCGTCGAGTTTCTGGGCATGGAATATGCGCTCTGGAGCCTGAGCCTGTATGCAGTGCTGGCAGCTCTGGCGCTCGCCGGACTGACCAGGAGGCATGCGGGTTGATCTTATGGCGGTATCCTCTATCACATCCATCTTGCATATTGCTGAATATCATCCATGTCTCGCTCTGAGCGTTTGCTCAAATTGATGCAATGCTTACGCCGTCACCGCTTCCCCATCACCAGCACGATATTGGCGGCGGAGTTACATATCAGCCTGCGAACACTCTACCGCGATATTGCCAGCCTGCGGGCGTCAGGTGCACGTATAGAGGGGGAGCCAGGGATAGGCTATGTATTGCATCCGGGATTTGTATTGCCACCACTGATGTTCTCGGTACAGGAACTTGAGGCGCTGGCGCTGGGAGCACGTTGGGTATCTCACCGCACAGACCAGGAATTGGCACACGATGCCCAGAACGCCTTGGCAAAAATTGCAGCAGTCATACCCGCCGATCTGCGGCTCTCATTGGACGAGCAGGCTCTGCTTGTCGGACCGGCACAAATAACCCCTGCGGGACAGACGCATCTGCCAATACTGCGCCAGTCGATTCGCCAGCAGCGCAAGCTATTCATCCGCTACGTTGATCTAAAAGAAAATAAAAGTGACCGTATCGTTTGGCCTTTCGCACTAGGCTTCTTCGATCATGTACGAATGCTGGCAGCTTGGTGCGAACAGCGAACAGCGCTGCGACATTTTCGCGTGGACAGAATCTTCGATCTGCATATCCAAGATGAGCGTTATCCCGTACATCGTCAGGCTTTACTGCGGCAATGGCGGGAACAGGAAGGTATTCCCAACAGCGTCTTGAAGTGATTGCAAGTGCCTCTGTCGCATGACTGCTGCCAGAAATTGACAGTGAGCCCTCCTAATATGGCAAGGATTCAACAACCTTGTCAAAGACTATGAGGAGCGCCCATGTGGACACTTGAAAAATCAATTGAAACATCAGCACCAACCGCCTGTATCTGGGAACTATTTGCCGATGTCGGACGGTGGAAGGACTATAACGCTGACCTTGAAGCCATAGAAATCGAGGGGCCTTTCGAGACGGGCACCTCGTTCACCATGACAATTCCCGGTCAAAATGCCTTGCGCAGCACTTTGATCGAGGTTATCCCCGGCGAATCATTCAAGGATGAAACAGTTATAGATGAAACGAGAATCGTAGTCTGCCATCGTCTTGTTCCCCTTCCGTCAGGGCATACCAAGATTATTTACAGCACTGAAATCATCGGTCCTGGCGCTGACCAGTTTGGCCCAATGGTGACGTCAGACTTCGGCGACATACTGGAGAAGCTAAAAAAACTGGCCGAGTCCCTGCAATGCATCTCTAAATTGCAAAACACATGAGTCTGTGCAACGGGTGGGCCGTTGCCTCGGCGCATCATGTTCGTATTGATCGCGCCGAGGAGTTCATGCAGGGGGATGCTGAAGAATCAAGGATGTTGGCCGCTCTCGATAAGTCGCAGGGAAGAACAATTGGTTTATGCCCTGCCCTGGCTTCGATCAGCTGTCGTTGGCTGCGTAGCCCATGTTGAACTGCAGGCCACTGGCCTCATCTTCAAGATCCTGGGTACGACCGGTAGACAGGCGCTTCAGGTATTCGGCCGTGATATCGCCCGTGACGTAATCGCCGTCGAAGCAGGAGGCATCGAAGCGGTCGATGGCAGGATTGATTTCGCGTACAGCCTGCTGCATCGAAGCGATATCCTGATAGATCAACGCATCGACCCCGATCTGGCGGGCAATTTCCTCGTCGCTGCGGCCCGTGGCGATCAGATCCTTCTGATCCGGCATGTCGATGCCGTACACATTCGGGAAGCGCACAGGCGGCGCAGCCGAGGCAAAGAACACCTTGTTGGCACCGGCATCGCGGGCCATTTCGACAATTTCACGGCTGGTCGTGCCGCGGACGATGGAGTCATCGACCAGCAGCACATTCTTGCCCTTGAATTCCACGCCAATGGCATTGAGTTTCTGGCGCACCGATTTCTTGCGTACGGCCTGCCCTGGCATGATGAAAGTGCGGCCCACATAGCGGTTCTTGATCAGGCCTTCGCGGTAGTTCAGGTTGAGCCTGGAAGCCAATTGCATAGCTGCCGGCCGCGACGAGTCGGGAATCGGCATCACGACATCGATGTCGCCCAGGCGCATGTTGCGCGCCACCTTGTCGGCCAGGTGCTCGCCCATGCGCAGGCGGGAACCGTAGACCGACACGCTGTCGATCAGCGAGTCGGGACGGGCAAAATAGACGTATTCGAAAATGCAGGGTGAAAGTTGTGGTTGATCCGCGCACTGGCGGCGGGTGATCTGACCATCCAGGCTGATGAAAACGGCTTCGCCGGGGGCAACATCACCCTGCAGCACAAAGCCATTGCCTTCGAGCGCCACGGACTCCGATGCCACCATCCATTCCGGACCGGCCTCGGTATCATGACGGCCCAGACACAGCGGACGGATGCCGTTGGGATCACGGAAAGCCAGCAGACCGTAGCCCGCAATCTGCGCTACCACCGCATAGGCACCGCGCACACGACGATGCAGGCCTGCCACGGCATTGAAGATGGCATCCTCATCAAGCGTCTTGCCATGTACCGACTCCTGCAATTCATGCGCCAGCACATTGAGCAGCACTTCGGAGTCGGAATTGGTGTTGATGTGGCGTTGATCGACAGCAAACAGCGATTCACGCAGTTCACGCCAGTTGGTCAGGTTGCCGTTGTGAGCGAAGGTGATGCCGAACGGCGCATTGACGTAGAAAGGCTGGGCCTCTTCGACGCTGTTGGAGCCTGCCGTCGGGTAACGCACATGACCAATGCCGCTGTTGCCCGGCAACGACCGCATGTTGCGGGTGCGAAACACGTCGCGCACCAGGCCGTGCGCCTTGAACATGTTGAAATTCTTGCCGTGGGCGGTGGCAATGCCAGCCGCGTCCTGGCCGCGATGCTGCAGCAGCAACAGACTATCGTACAGCAGTTGGTTCACGGGACCGCGTCCAACCACGCCTACAATTCCACACATGATAAATTCGCCTCAGATTTCTGTTTGAGCAGGTATGACCGGCTGCGGATAAGGCAGCCAATCAGCCACCGAAGCCGGCAGCCAGTTTTTGAGATGCAGGATGGCTCGCACGGTACTGTCCGCAAACAGCGAATCGCGCCACCAGGGCTCCTGCGGCAAGGGGGTATAGCCCGCCAGGGCGACCAGTGCCAGGATGATCAGCAGGCCACGCAGGAAGCCGAACAGCGCACCCAGCCCGCGGTCGGTGGAGGTCAGTCCGGTCTGACGCAGGATCGCACCGATGGTCATGCTGACCAGGCCGACCACGATCAGCACCACAATGAAGACACTGCCATAGGCCAGCGCCATGCGCAGCAGCGTGAATTCGATGACACTGGAAAGCCAGTCATAGACCATCGGCCCCCACAGGATGGCCATCACAAACGCCAGCGCATACGCAGCCAGCGAGAGGGTTTCCTTGACCAGGCCTCGCACGGCCCCCAGCAGGCTGGAAGCGATGAGAATGGTCAGCGCGACGAAATCGAAGCCGGTCACTGTGCGGTAATGAAACTGTTGTTGTAGCCCAGTGTACGCAGGCGGGTCTGAGCCGCCTGTGCCGCGTCCCTGGAAGAGAATGGCCCCACGCGCAGCCGGAAAGCCGGCTTGCCGTTGACCATGACGCGCTGCACGAAGGCATTGGTCACGCCGGCCTCGTACAGATTGCGGCGCCGGGCCTGGGCATCTTCATCTGTGGAATAGGCCGCGATCTGCAGCACCAGCTTTTCCTGGCTGGCGGCAGGGGCCGCTGCCTGGCTCGTACCCCGGCGCTGTGCCGCCAGACGTGCCGCAGCCGCATCGGGGTCACGCGCTTCCAGCAGCGAAGCAACCAGGGCTTCCTGGTCATCCGCCGGTGCGGTATTGCGAGCCGGCGGCGTACTGGGCTGCGTGGCAGTTGTGGGTGGGGTATTGGCGGTAGGCGACGTCGTGCGTGCGGGCTGCTGAGGCTGCGTGGCAGTCGCCGAATTCTGTGCGGGCGTACGGGGCGGCTGGGTGGCAGACTGTGCCGGCACAGCCGCTGGCGGCGTCGAGGGCTGGGCAGTCGCTGGCGTAGTCTGAACAGGTGCCGCAGCGGCACCTGTATCAGGGTTTTCTGTTGCAGCATTGCCCTGGGCAGCAGGCTCAGGCATGCCAAGGCCGGCCGTAGCAGCCGTCCCTGCATTCGCCAGGGGCGGCAACCCGGTGCCGCGCTCGGGAATCGCGATGATATCGTCAGGAATGGG